>CAZJXZ010000511.1:0-1511 GCA_964549955.1 uncultured Eubacteriales bacterium | reverse complement strand
TTTGACCTCCAAGGCTTCATCGAGCAGAATCTTTTCGCCTTCTTCCCCTTTACTTTCCTGGACATATTTCGAAGCTTCTTCTCCTGCGATTCTGCCAAAAATAACTGTCTCGAGCAGGGAATTCCCGCCAAGCCGGTTGGCGCCATGAACGCTGACGCAAGCACATTCTCCAGCAGCATAGAATCCTTCAACACAGGACTCGCACTTTCCGTTGACATCAATCCCGCCCATGGAATAATGCTGGGCTGGCTGGATGGGAATTGGGGCAGCGGCAGGGTCAAGCCCGGCAAAATCAATGCAGATTTCCCTTATACCAAGAAGCCTTTTCTTGATCTTCGCCTCCCCCAAATGCCTCAAATCCAGATGGACAAACTGGCCTTCAAAGCCGTTTCCTCTGGCGATCTCTGTCTGGATGGCACGGGAGACGATGTCCCTGGGAGCGAGTTCCATGGCTGAGGGAGCATAGTCAGCCATGAATCTTTTTCCCTTGTTGTTGATTAAATATCCGCCTTCTCCGCGCGCTCCTTCTGTAATCAGGATATTCTTGGGGTAGAGGGAGGTGGGATGGAACTGGACAAATTCCATGTCTTTTAAGGGAATCCCGGCTCGATAAGCGATACCTATGCCGCTGCCATGGTTGATATAGGCATTGGTCGTCTTCAGATAGACTCGACCATAGCCGCCGGTGGCAAAGATGACGGCCCGGGCTTTGACCGGCATGACCTGGCCTGCGGCTAAATCGAAGACAATGACTCCCAGGATTTTTCCGTCCTCGACCACGAGCTTCGTCACCAGCCATTCATTATGAAACTTTACCTGACGCTTTATCGACTGCTCGAATAGGGTATGGAGGATGACCAGGCCGGTCCTATCCGCGGCATAGCATGTTCTTGGAAATCCTGCCCCGCCAAAAGGTCTCTGGGCGATAACTCCTCCAGGAAAACGGCTGAAAGGGACTCCCAGATATTCCAATTCGTAGATAGTGGGAATAGCCTTGTGGCACATCAGCTCGGCGACATCCTGGTCGGCAAGATAATCACTGCCCTTGATCGTGTCAAAAGCATGCCGCTCCCAGCTGTCATCTTTTCCATCAGGATTGTTTCCCAAAGCAGCGTTTATCCCTCCCTGGGCAGCGACAGAATGGGAGCGGAGAGGATGAACCTTGGAGACAACAGCGACTTTAAGCCGGGGATCGCTGTACAATGCTGCCGCAAGGCCTGCCAATCCACCCCCGACGATAAGGATGTCCTGATCAATCATTCAATAATTCCTGGTAAAATAGACGACGAGCAGGGAAGCGCTGAGCAAAACGGCGATCAGGGTAAAAATCCAGAAAAGAAGCTTTTCTTTCTTCAGCCCGAGGTCGATGATGACTGTTCTTAAGCCATAAAGGGCATGGAAGACGATGAGGATAATCAGCAGAGTGTCTGAGAAAGGATTGGCGTGGAGGACGAGGGCCCAGTCTGGCTTCTGGTCTTTGGTCATCAAGAAAAAGGACGTTGAAAATTTTA
>CAZJXZ010000510.1:0-1530 GCA_964549955.1 uncultured Eubacteriales bacterium | reverse complement strand
AGGCAAATCAAACTTTGAGATTATGCAGGCAGATTTCACCGATTATGATGATTGCAAGAGTGTAATCGGCAATGTTGATACTTTGTTTCTGCTCGCAAGCAAAATCGGTGGGATAGGTTATTTCCACAAGTATCCGGCGGAGATACTTGATACAAACACCAAGATAATCTCGAACTTGCTGAATGCGGCCAGAGAAGCCGATATCCAAAGGGTTCTCTACATCTCCTCGAGTATGGTATTTGAAAGAACCGATGTATTTCCCACACCTGAGGAGGCGATGCAAAGGACTCCGGTGCCAATAACTGCCTATGGATTTTCAAAGTTGGTAGGAGAATGGTTTTGCCGCGCTTTTTGGGAAGAATATGGCCTGAGATATACCATTCTTCGGCCATTTAATTGCGTTGGACCCAGAGAACGCCCAGAAGAAGAGCCAGGTATGGCCCACGTTATCCCGGATTTAACTAGAAAGATAGTCAGAGGAGATTATCCACTCGAGATATACGGGGATGGCTCACAAAAAAGATGTTTTACGAACGTCAAAGATACCGTACGAGGGTTTACACTTGCGATGGGGGAGAAAAAAGCCGTGTGCGAAGATATCAACATAGGGAATCCCGAAGAAACGCAAATAAAGGACTTGGCAAAAATGCTGTGGGAAATTTGCGGTAGAAAAGAACCTTTTAAATTAAACCATCTACAACCTTTCGAACATGATGTGCAAAGAAGAGTTCCTGAGGTTACAAAAGCTAAAAAGTTACTTGGTTGGGCACCATTAATACCGCTTGAACAGACCCTTAGAGAGTACGTTGGATGGTATAAAAAGCAAGAATCATGAATACCATCGCCCCTTAAGGTCGTCTCCGTGACTTTTGTCCCGCCATGACTGGTTATCGTAACATTTCTTAAACCATTTAATACCAAGAGAAGTAGTGATACTTCTATTCAAATGGGGAGGAAACCGTGAAGATCCTGGTCATTCCAGCACATGAAGCCCTTGATGCTGAACTTATGACCGGATGGTTAACTCTGGGACACGAAGTATTCCTCTATCCTGCTAATAGGTGGAGCAATCGCTATGCCGAGTTACCTGTTGGAGCTCAAAAGGGTCTAACGAAACCCGATGTAATCTGTTGTGGAAATCATTGGGATTTATTACGAGCGTTAATGCTGAAGTCGTTTAAATGGCCAAATGTGCCAATTTTCAAAATCCATTGGTGGTTTCCATTGAGAAGCCCATTGTACTTCTTTGCTAACAATATTTCCGTGTGCGAATATGGCAAGAAGTATCTGAGGGACCTTCTCGGAATCAACAGTCCAGTGGCTTATTGCCCCGTAAACACAGATCTGTTCAGACCACCAAAGAAATTGGAAAACGACAAGATAGTCACGGCGATCGGGAACCGTTTTATGGAGCGGTCGATAATGGGTGGGAGTTTTCTTGTCAAAATTTTCCAAAGAGTACATGAATTAGATCCTGAAATCCGCTTCAATCTGATTGGGAATAATACTGGACTGGATGCCCCCCACTTT
>CAZJXZ010000509.1:0-1535 GCA_964549955.1 uncultured Eubacteriales bacterium | reverse complement strand
ATTTCCATGATACAGGGAGGGTCCAATTGATTTCCCATATAAAAGACGCCGCCTTCTGGATGATTTTCATCCTGAACAAAAGTTATAGACTCGATGCCGTTATCATAGCCTTCCTGCTTCTGCAAAAAATTGGCGTTGCCCTTGTATTCCCTGTTGACTGGAAATCTTCGAGTCACTTCTTTCTTATTAGGGTCATACTCGAGAACGATATCCTTCCCTTCGACGACGATATACAAAAGCCCTGTTTTCGGGTTCACGGTTATCCCTTCCAGGTCGCCAGGAATCTTCTTATTAGAGACAGGAGTTCCGTCTGTTTTTATCTCTGCCACCTCACCCTCGTCGCTGACCACAAAAAGAGTTTTCCTCAGGGGATGAAAGCAGATATCCGAAGGCTCGACGATTTTCTGCTGGTCGATATCCCCGCCAAATCCCGGCTGTCCGAGCCACTTATAAGGAAAGCGAATCGTAGGCGAATACTTTCCCGAAGTGCAAGAAATCAATAGAAATAAAACAATCAAAACTAATGCCCTTATCTTCATCTTCATTTCCCTTCAATTTATAGATTCCATAATAACGCCAAATCCAAGGCAAGCCGATTGACGCCTCTGTTGAAAAAATAATATGTATAAAAAAAATCTATGTCAATAAATCCAGAAGACCCATAGCCAAAGGCCAAGCGGCACGCCTTCGAACCACTCTGCTTGAGCCGTTTAATATTTGATTTTCTATAAAAATAAAGTTATATTACTGCCAAAATGTTCAGGATATGAAAGAAGCAAGGAGAAGATAAGATGAAAAGAAAAATCCTTCTATCGATAACAATCCTTCTTCTCCTTGGTCAGAGCTCATGGATTAAAGGGCAATTCACCCCTGCTGAAATTGCCGAGAGGGAGAAATGGGAAGACTTCCTTATGACAGCAGAGATCACGGGCTCCAAAGAAATTGGGGAGGGGGTGACAAAGCCGCTCAAGCTCTACCTCAAAAAAGGAGATTTGGAATGGCCGGCTGCCTGGAAGAATCCCCATGGCATTAAATTTGGCTTCCTCGAAGGATGGCAGTATGAAATAGCCGCTTACCGCATGGATAAGCTTCTGGAATTGAACATGATTCCACCCACAGTCGAAAGAGAATTCAACGGGAAAAGAGGTTCTCTTCAGTTTTGGATTGTAAGTGAAATGAATGATTTGGAAAGGATGGATAAAAAAATCGCCATTCCCAAAGAGGCCGCGGATGGCTGGGAAAAAATGAAATACATGGCCAGAGCCTTTGACAGCTTGATCGGCAATGAGGACAGGACTCAACAGAATATCCGCTACACCAAAGACTGGCGGACGATTCTCATCGACCATTCCCGTTCATTTCGCTCTACCGAAAAATTTGCAAAGCAGCTCATGTTCGGGCAAAACGGCATATCAGGAGATAAGCCTTTCAGAAGACTTCCGCGGGTTTTTGTCGAAAAAATCAAAGCCTTGACTTTTGACAGCATCAAAAATGCTGTCGGGCCCTATCTTGAAGACAAAGAGATTAAGGCCATC
>CAZJXZ010000508.1:0-1540 GCA_964549955.1 uncultured Eubacteriales bacterium | reverse complement strand
CTCCTCTGTCCATGGGATTTCCCAGGCAAGGATACTGGAGTGGATTGCCATTTCCCTCTCCCTTTCTTCGAGCTTTGATAATTTTATCGTCCTCTCTATCGTTTCTCTGCTTTCTCTATGCGTTTACTTAGGGCTGATCTACCTGGTTTTCTGGGCAGCCATAAAAACAAAAGGATTTATCTTTTATGAATTAGAGATAAGGCCTTTTTTTGTGGGACAGGAAATTGAAGATATCTTCATCAGGCTCCTCGTTCCAGTCGCCATCGGAATTCTCCTGCCTCTTCTTCTCTCCTTCATCCTCTCCTTTAAGAAATTCGACGTGCGCCCTTCAAGAATCTACAACAAACGCTATTTCAAATTTTTTGCTCCAATCTTTATTTTAGGCTTAATAGCCTCTTTTCTCGTTGCCCATCAGGGAATCTACTTTGAATACTCATTCTATTATCTCACCCAGGACCATAAGTTGATCGAACACAAAGAATATTCCGGAGTTGAAATTTACGACGGGGTTAAAGTTAACAAAATAAAACAACAATTTTATTTCTCCTGGCCATTCCTGGAAGAAAATGGATATGTGTATTATAAGTCTTATCCCGAAGAAATACTTAGGCTGAATACATCCCAGAACAAGATTGAAAATTTTTACCAGGCGCCTCGTTCGAAGTGGATTGATTGGGGGATTTATAAATACGAGCAAACGATAGCTTTCATAGAAAGAACAGAGCGAAAGAAAAATCGCTACGCTGAGACTCAGCTTGTCTTAATCGATGAGCCTTCAAGAAAAATAACGAGAATACCCTTTGACCGTGAGCCTCTGATCAATTACTACAGCCCGATTATCTTTGGAGCCGATAGAATGGGCGAAAAAACGTTCTGGCTCATGTGCGCTTTCAGGGCTAAGGAACACCCGGTTGTGAAGATATGGGAGGACGGCAAGGTTGAAGTCGTCGGAGAAAGCGAAAGCCGGCCCTGTTATGTCAACCAAATGCTCATCACCAGCACCGGGAAGGAGATAATCATCAGTAAGGAAAAAGAAGGCAAGTTTGAGCCTATTCGAAAGATTCCAAGTACCGAACGCTCTATTTTTTGGAAGGGAGGATACAGGGAGGGATGCCTGAACAATATTCCTCTAAAGGAAATATACGGGCTGAAAATTATCCGCTCAACTGATCAGAAAGGGCCACGGCAATATACAACAAAATATGTCAGGCTGAATTTAGAAAACCTTGAGCTTGAAGAAATTAAAGATTTCAAAGGCAGGCTTCTCTATTTTTATCCTGCTGATTATTATGCCTATGAGCTTGATGAGGCTGCCCCAAAGGCAAGATTTTATGAGTTGAAGGAAGGAAAGCTGAATTTTATCAAAGAATTAACCGCTTTTGACCTTAAGAGTTATGAAAACTTTGGATTATTCAAAGCTGGCGTTGTCCTCAAGAAAGGAAGAAAAGTCAGAGTCTATGCCTTCCCGGATCTAAAGGAACTCAAGTATAAAAAGCTATAATAGATTTAATTTATAAATTAAATCTATTCTTCAATGCCA
>CAZJXZ010000507.1:0-1541 GCA_964549955.1 uncultured Eubacteriales bacterium | reverse complement strand
AGCTCTTTCTTCTCCCCGTTGAGCCTTATCTCTTCGATGAGATACCCTATCCTCCTTGTCGCCCAGAGCCGGGGAAGAAAATTGAAAGATTCTTCCCTTACGAGTTTCTGCTCTCTGAGCACAAACCTCTTTTCCTCCAGCCCGACTTTTCCAGAAAGGGTGGCTGTCACCGGGCCATCGCCTTTGTATTTTCCGACCAGGACGAGCTGAGAACCCATGAAAAGGTCGGGCAGGACTCTGGGGTAAGTATCCTTGACTTCTATGCCCTGGAAATCGATTCTCAAGTCCGAGAGAAGAGGCGATGATATCTTTTCATAATAGCTGGATATGGCCACTTCAAGGTCTTCATCTTCGCCGACATAGACCGAAGTGCCCCGGTTTTCTGAAGAGAGTCTGTCCAGAAGCTCGGTGTTAACGTCATAGCCGACGCCGAAAATGAATATTCTGGCTTTCTGCTCATTGGCAAGGCGTGCGTTTTTCAATATTTCTGCAGTGCCGGTCGTGCCTACTGTCGGCAGGCCATCGGTCAGGAAAAGAATATAGTTGGGCCTTTCTCCAGACTCAATCATCTTCAGAGCCTGAAGCAGGGCCTCGTTGATGTTCGTCCCCCCAGAATCCTCGATTTCATCCACAAAGCGCAGGGCTTTCTCTCTGTTTCCGACACCGGCAGAGACAAGCTCCGCAGAAAACAAGTTCACCCCGTCATCGAAATCGATAAGAGAAAATCTGTCTTTTTCGCCCAGATGATTGATGACAAAGCGCACAGCCTCTTTGGCCTGGGCAATCTTCTTGCCGCTCATGCTTCCAGAGCTATCGACAGCGAAAATGAGGTTTTTGTTGAGCACTTTTTCTTTTCGGCTGACATAAGAAGGCGAAGCGAGGAGCATGAAATAGCTCTCGTTCAGGTCTCCCCAGTTCATGAAGGAGAGGCCGATATCATCCTCAGAAAGAGAATAATAGAGAATAAAGTCTTTATCAGGCTTGATGTTTTGCCCTTCAAAGCTCGCTCTCGCCTGGCCTTCTTCCTTGTGGACAGAGACTTTGTGGGAAGGGGAATAAACGTTGGAAAGTGGAACCTTGGAGCTGATTTTCACCGAGATCGACACTTCCTGGAGAGGGCGGAGAGAAAACCTCTCCGTGTTCAGAGGATAAACGTAGCGGACTAAGTTCTTCTCAGCCTTCAGGATTTCAGTGTAAGAGAGCTGGATTCTTTTTTCTCCGCGAGCAGGGATGGGATAAACCCGAGCACGGAACATGTTGCGTCCGGCGTATTCGAGAAGGGCAGGATCTCTCATCCTGCGGACTATGTCCTCGTAGATTCGCCGTGCCTGGTCACGGTCCAGGATTTCTCCTTCAACCTTTTTTTCTCCGATGTACATAGAAAACTCGGAGATGGCTGCCTCTTCAGGAAGGGGAAAAATAAAAATTCCTTCAATGTCTCGTGGATAGTCGTTGATAAAAACCTGGTCTATGGAAGTTTTTGCCACCTGGTTTATGATTTCGACATTCACCCGATGGTATTTGACAGTCAAAGGCGGGAT
>CAZJXZ010000506.1:0-1546 GCA_964549955.1 uncultured Eubacteriales bacterium | reverse complement strand
TGGCGGCTTTCCTGAGCTTTATGAGTCAAATGATTTCGAACGCAAAGAAGTCATTCATGAATATTTCAGAACACTCGTCCAAAGGGATTTAATTGACCGCTTCAATATAAGAGAGGAAGCCCTATTGAGCGCCACCATTAAATTGGTGCTAAACTCATTGATGGTTTCTATCTCCAAATTGACCACAACATTAAAGAGTATGGGATTAAGATGCAGCAAGAACACAATATCCAGTTATCTGTCCTATCTAGAAAAATCATTTTTTCTTTTTCAGGTCCTTTATTACTCAAAAAACGTGAAAGATCAAATGCAGTATCCGAGAAAAATCTATTTTGTCGATAACGGTTTTATAAGATTTCTCTGTGTTAATCCTGATGAATCACGATTTTTAGAAAATGCTATAGCCGTGGAGCTGAAAAGAAGGAGCTGTGAATTCTATTATTGGAAAAGCCAGAAAGGAGAAGAGGTCGATTTTGTCATTATGGAAAATGGGATGGCGACTCAACTCATTCAAGCCAGCTATGATATTTCTCTCTTCGATACGAAAGAAAGGGAAATCCGGGCCCTGATAAAAGGAATGAAACATTTTGGACTTCAAAAAGGTTTGATCTTAACATTTGACAGTGAGGAGCTTATAAAAACAGATGAATATGAAATTGAAGTAAAGCCTGTCTGGAAATGGCTCTTAAAAATTTAGGTCAAAAACTTTGGCTCGGTGCGATAGATATTTAGGGAGACACATCAGTGAAGCGGTGGAATGGATGGGGAAGCGAGAAGATTGATTTTCCAGTGACTGGAGCGGCTAAGGCTTATCTGGCGGATGTCATCGGGTCAGCTAAGCTAGGGCCTTCTGCCAAGTTCGAAAATGTTTTGCGGCGTATAAAGCGTTCGCGTCTGAAGCCGCATCCGCTTATAAGCGATAACTCTGCTCTGAGGCTTCGCCATGCCTGCGGACAATCTCTTCCTGACTGGATTGCACTGCGCTTCGGCACTGTCGAGCGATTTCCTGATGGGGTCGCCCAGCCTGCTTCTGAACATGGAGTTCAAGAGCTCATTGCATTTGCCCATAAAACAGGCGCCAGGCTCATTCCCTACGGTGGTGGAACAAGCGTTGTCGGGCACATCAACCCGCAGCCCGGCGACCGGCCTGTATTGAGCGTTGACATGAGCAGGATGTTCAGGATGATTCATCTGGATGAAGAAAGCCATTTGGCTGTTTTCGATGCTGGAGTCACAGGCCCGCATCTTGAAGCGCAGCTGCGGGCAAGAGGATTTACCATGGGGCATTTCCCGCAGTCGTTCGAATACTCAACCCTGGGTGGATGGATTGCGACTCGCTCAAGCGGTCAGCAGTCACTTTATTATGGACGAATCGAAGATATGTTCGCTGGAGGAAGAGTTGTCACGCCTCAAGGAATACTCGACCTCCCTCCCTTTCCTGCCAGCGCCGCTGGCCCTGATTTGCGGCAGATCGCGCTCGGCTCTGAAGGCCGGCTGGGAATCATCACCCAGGCAACCATGCGCGTCAAACCTCTGGCTGAGAAGG
>CAZJXZ010000505.1:0-1550 GCA_964549955.1 uncultured Eubacteriales bacterium | reverse complement strand
GTCGGGATATTCAGGATGTAAGATGGCAGAGAAGGCCTACGAAACAATTCTTTTTTCCAAAGAAGATAGAGTGGCGCATATCAGTTTTAACCGACCCGATGTCCACAACGCCTTCAATTCCTTGATGATCTCCGAGCTTGACGATGCCTTTGAAAAAGCGAAAGCCGACTCATCCATTCGCGCCGTGATTTTGAGCGGCGAGGGAAAATCTTTTTGCGCCGGAGCTGACATCAACTGGCTGCGGGAAATCATCCATTTTACTTTTGAGCAGAATCTGGAGGAGTCGCTTCATCTGGCAGAGGTTCTCCACAAAATCTATTCGCTTCCCAAACCCACAGTGGCCGTGGTCAATGGAACAGCCATCGGCGGCGGCAACGGCTTTCTCTCTGCCTGCGATATTGTGGTTGCTGCCGAGGGGGCGATTTTTGGCCTGAGCGAGGTCAAGATCGGCCTTGTTCCTGCAGCCATCTCGCCTTATGTTATGCGCAGGATAGGGGAGGGCAGAGCCAGAGAATTTTTTTTGACAGGAAGAAGGATTTCAGCTCAAGAAGCTCTTGAGATAGGTCTGGTGAGCGAGGTCGCTCCTCTTGATAGGCTGGAGAAAAGAGTCGAGGAGATTGTCGCCCTTCTCCTGAGCTCAGGCCCGAAAGCTATAGCCAGCTGCAAGGAGCTGATTCAGAAAGTTCCGATGATGAGCTTTGAAGAGGCGAAGGAGTACACGGCAAAGATGATTGCCAATCTAAGGATTAGCGAGGAAGGTCAGGAAGGAATGGCAGCCTTTCTGGAGAAGAGAAAGCCGAAGTGGGTCAAATGAGCATGTTTAAAAAAATACTTGTTGCCAATCGGGGCGAGATCGCTGTCCGCATCATCAAAGCCTGCCAGGAAATGTCTATTCCCACAATTGCCGTTTACTCCGAGGTTGACCGCAGCAGCCTTCATGTCCAGATGGCGGATGAGGCAGTCTGCATCGGTCCGGCTCCGGCCATCGAGAGTTACCTCAACATGGAGCGGATCATCCAGGTTGCCCATCAGAGCGGAGCAGAGGCTATCCATCCCGGATATGGCTTCCTTGCTGAAAATTCAGATTTTTCCAGACGCTGTGAAGAGGAGAAGATTGTCTTCATCGGTCCTAATTCTAAGGCTTTGCAGCTCGTCGGCGACAAGGTTCGCTCCCGCCAGACCATGGAGAAAGCCGGGATTCCGATCATTCCTGGAATGAAGAGAATTGGCAAGGATTTTTCCGAGTTTGAGGTGGAAGCAAAAAAGATAGGCTATCCGGTGATGATCAAGGCTTCAGGCGGTGGCGGCGGAAAGGGAATGAGGATTGTCTCCAGCCCTGGAGAGCTAAAACCTTCGCTGGAAGCCGGCATGAGGGAGGCAAAGTCAGCCTTTGGCGATGAGTCCGTGTATCTCGAGAAGTATATCGAGGAGCCTAGGCATGTCGAGTTCCAAGGCCTGGCTGACAATCACGGAAACGTCATCCATCTTTTCGAGAGAGAATGCTCCATCCAGAGAAGGCACCAGAAAATCGTGGAGGAGACTCCTTCTCA
>CAZJXZ010000504.1:0-1557 GCA_964549955.1 uncultured Eubacteriales bacterium | reverse complement strand
TTTTGGGCTGGATGGAAATGAGGTCTGCCTCTTCAGTCAGCCAGTTGACAGTGTTGAGGAAAAGATTTTCGTTGCCCGAGAGGCTGGAATACCTGTTCGAGGCAAAGTCAGAGTCGCCAAAAACTGCAAGCCTTCCCTGCTTTTTTGGCGCGCTTTCTTCTTTCTTTTCTTCCGGCTTTGCCTCTTTAGCTTCTTCGGGCTTTTTCTCCGGTGTCTCTTCTTTCTTCGGCTCTACCGTGACCGCCGCTGCCACAGGGATTGGTCCAGCCACGTCTTTGTCTTTATCAAAAGTGACCTGCTTCTGGTCAAGCTGCCTTTCTGACCAGGAGTTGGTGCTTGTTTTTCCCAGCATGCTGACCGATACTCCCTCCGGTTTTTTTTCGGCTGCATTCACCGAGCGGGCATAGGGAAAGAATGTGGCATAGCGGAAATTCTTTGTGATCTCGTGGTATTCGTATTCAGTGACCAAAGGCATGAAAAAGTCTCCGCCCAACAAGCGGGAGACTCTGTCGACAATCAGGTCGTTTTCAAGTCGAACTCCGAATTCCTCTAAAAAAGTCTTGAGCCCTAGAGCGGTCTCCGGGTCAACCATGAAAAAGACTCTCCCTCCATTGTTGATATAATTTCGGATTGTCTCCAGCTCATTGGGAAGGAGGTCTTTTTCAGGGCCAGGAATGATGAGGGCAGAACAGTCGCTTGGAAAATTCTCGGAAAGGGCAAGGGTCAGTTTCTTAACTTCATAGGCCAGCTTTTCCAAATCCTGCTTGACTTGAGAATAACCCCTGCCTTCGCTCTGCTCAATGCTTGCTTCGCCGTGGCCCTCGAGAAAATAGATGACTTTCTTCTTTTCCCTCGAGACCTTAATGATGGCGTTGGTTACGTCTTCTTCGCTGTTGGAAGTGATGCGGCTTTCCTTATCCCCGCATTCGAGGATTGTCGTTCCGTCTTCTTTGATGTCGTACCTTTTGACCAGGCCCACATTTTTATCGGGGTCGATGAATTCGTATTTGATTCTTTTGGAATGATAGCTGTAAATCTTCATCAGGTTTTCCATCCTGCTGCGGCTGATATTTCCCTCGAGAAAAAAGCATTTGATGTTGATATCGGCCTTCAGGTTTTTCAAGACCTTGATCGATTGGTCAGAGAGGCTGTGGAGCCTGGCCTGGGTGAAGTCGAAGCGGTGATGATGGCGGGCAAAGAAATAGTTGGCCAGAACCAGAATAGCCAGGACCAGAGCAATGACAACAATCAGATTGCTGGAGTAGATGAGCGACTTTCTTTTGAAGCTTTGCTTTAAGGCTGGAAGGTTTAGAATGATATACACGGCCAGGCAGGCCAGGCCGGCAAATCCCAGAATGATGGCAATTATTTTTTTGTAAGGCCAGATGTAATGCAGAACCAGGGCAATAAATATCAAGACCAGTGCTATGTAATTCAGATATGGCTTGATTCTTTCCATGAGTTTTTCCATTTTTTACCTCCACCTTCTGGATTGGATGACAGAATGGGTGAGAAAGAGGCTGAAGAAGATGAAGCTCAGGTAATAGACGACATCTG
>CAZJXZ010000503.1:0-1564 GCA_964549955.1 uncultured Eubacteriales bacterium | reverse complement strand
TTCTTGACCGAAGGATCAAAGCGCTCCCCTGGGGACGCCCTCCAAAAAATAGATGCTGAAAGAAATCGAATCCATTCAAAACAAGCTCAAAATCTCAGAAGAAAGAGTGAAAAGTATTGTGGATGAAATGAAATATGAAAAGACCATGATGGGGTTAAGTCCCAGATAATAAAGTTGGCTATCCAGAGAGCTAGAAAAAGAAGGAACTCTTTGATTACCAGGACTGATTAACCTTCTCTATGGGCGGCAGCCTATTTAAATTTTTTGACCGCTACCAGTTAAGGATACAATCGAGTACCTGGAGGGTTAAATTTGGAAGATAAGGCTTTGGAAAGAGTATTTAAGGTAATAAATAAAATGTATCAAGAGGGAACACTTAAAGATTATGCAGTTGGCGGAGCAGTGGCCACTATTTATTATACCGAGCCTTTTGCCACCAAAGACATAGATATATTTTTCATTCCCCCTGAAAAAGACAAGATAATCCTCTTGACCCCGTTCTATGATTTTTTATTAAAGAAAGGATATAAGACATATAAAGAATACATCATGATCGGGGATATACCAATTCAGTTTATTCCAGCGGCGACCGAATTGGAAAAAGAAGCGGTTGAAAAGGCGATTTCCGTCAAGTATAAAAACACAGATATTAAAATTTTAAGACCGGAATATTTGGTTGCCATATTTTTGGAGGTTTTTAGAGCCAAAGATAGAGATAAATTGATAAAGCTTTTGGACCAAGCAAAAATAAATAAAACCCTCTTAAGGGATATTTTAGCCAGGCATAATTTAGATAAGAAGTTTGACGATTTTATGGAGAGATATTATGGATAATCTAGTTGCTAAAAATCAAAAAGAAGTTGAAAAATACCGCAAGCGAATATTTAAATCAAAGGAAGAATGTCGTCGGATATTTGCCAAAGAGCCATTTGAAAAAAAGATAAGAACAGCCTTTGATTTGTATCGGCGAGCCAAATATTTGAAAAAATTTAAACCTCAGAGCTGAAAAATTCATGAAGCGATCACTTGTCTGCGGTGCTGGCGGGTTTATCGGAAGTCACCTAGTTAAAAGACTCAAACAGGAAGGCTATTGGGTCCGAGGAGTGGACCTGAAATATCCAGAATTCTCTCCCTCTGGAGCCGATGAATTTTTGATCCTCGACCTCCGTGAAAAACAGAATGCGGAATCCGCCCTTTCCGGGTCCTTTGATGAAGTCTACCAACTCGCTGCAGACATGGGAGGGATGGGCTTCATCCATTCGGCCGAATGTGAGATCATGCGAAATTCCGCTCTTATCAACATCAACATGATCCATGCAGCAGCTCAGGCAAAAACTCCGCGCTACTTTTTCTCTTCTTCTGTCTGTATTTACCGCGACATGAAGCCCGCCGAGCCGGAGATGACCGAAGAGCAAGCCTATCCGGCTCTGCCCGACAACGAATACGGCTGGGAAAAGCTTTATGCCGAGCGAATGGCCCTCACTTTCGGCCGGCACTACGGCATGGATATCCGTATTGCCCGATTCCAGAACTGCTACGGCCCTGAAGGCACATGGACTGGCGG
>CAZJXZ010000502.1:0-1566 GCA_964549955.1 uncultured Eubacteriales bacterium | reverse complement strand
TTGAACAATTTAGATGATTTCGATAAGGACCTTATCATTTGGAATGGAAGCTGGATCCGCGCTCCCAAACCCAAGAGGTAAGATATCATCAAGACTTTTCTCTGATAAGCCATAAAGAAGCGAAAAGAATGCAAGCCTCTTAAATCTTTATTCTCGCCTCAGAAAAGAGATGAGGCTAATTAGCCTTTCAAAACAAGAAATGAATGAGGAGGAAGTGACTTCATTCTTATTTCTTTGACCTTAAAATTTTAAAGAGAGATTGGATGAATGAATAGAGTTTCAGCAATATATAAAATGAGGAAAGCGGCATTAATTTTTTCGTTACTCATCTTTTCATTATTTTCTTTGCTCTCCTGCGGCGAAAAGATAAATGTCCAGAGGCTAAGCGTAGAGGAAAGCGAGAAGTTTGAAAAATTTAACTTCAAGAAGATAGGGGAAATGACTCAATGGGGAGGATGGTGTTTAGCTTGCCCTCAAGGGATATTCTGTTTTGAAGTTCTAGACAAGCAATGGAGCGAGTTTAAATTTAAATTATATGATTACTCCGGGAATCTTAAAAAAGAGAAGATATTGGCTAGTGGAGAAGGCCCAAATCAAATAAAAGGCACAAATTTTGAGTATGCTTGGCTCTCATCATCTGGAAAAATTCTTTGCGATGATAATGAAAATTATTTGAAAGCTATTGATCCAGAGACTCTGGAAGTTGAAACGATTGTTAAGTTCTCAAATGTGATAGAAGGATATGGAAGCAAATATATGTTTGGCCGGGCTAGCGCTACTTCTTTAGAAGAAAAGGACAATCGGACAGTCACTTCCTTTGAGTCTGCTGGATATTATGAAAATCTTACCTATTACATTGTCACCTATGAAGGCATTTTTGAGAACTTATCAGTTATTGCCACAGCAAAAAAAGTAAAACCCTGGACTTGGGCAGAGCTCAGAAAAAGAGTGTCCTATGAAGATTACTACAGGCATTTGAGATTGGACCGGATTCTTTCAGTCGACTGGAAAAGGGGCGTGGTCTATTATCTTCCAGATTTCGAGAAGCCGGAGATAGAGAGTATTGACCTTGAAGGGAAGAAAAAGGAAAAATATCTGATCGATATTGATTTCGAGAAATTTAGGGTTGAGAAAGAAGAGTTTGAATTTATGCAAAAAAGCGAAGCAAGCTGGGGAACCCCGCTTCCTCCAGCTTTTAAAAATTCTTTTAAACATATTTTGTATATCCCTCCTCATGCTCCTGCCCTGATGGGGATAAAGGTCAGAGGCGACTGGCTCTTAATTATCACCGGGAACAGGAACTGGAAAAAAGAAGAGAACGAGGTGCTCGTCTATAGGCTCCCTTCTTTGAGTTATGAAGGAAGCTTCTTTATTCCGTTTCCCAATCTCTTGAGTACAAAATGGTATGATAATTATTACATGTTGCGAAAGATAATTGAAAAGGAAGACGGCTTTTATCTATCTCATGAAATCTACATGGTCGAAGAAAAATGAAATATTATGGTTTCATTTTTTGTTTTTTTATGCTTTCGATAACAATTTTTCTTCGCAGTGAGAAGCTTCATG
>CAZJXZ010000501.1:0-1566 GCA_964549955.1 uncultured Eubacteriales bacterium | reverse complement strand
CTGGAAATTAATCCCAAGCTCGAGGAAGCCAGGAGGGCTGCCGAAAAAATTGAAAAAGAAAAGAACAGATAAGACATAAGCCCACTTTTTTAGGGAGGAAAAAATGAAAAAAGGAGGCGGAGTCCTCTTCCAAAAAGAAACAAAATACATCAGGGGCAGGCTTGGAGGCGGCCCTTTCCTCTGGCATGCCAGGCCAGAAACTTACAAGCTCTATCCCAAGGCGCCAAAAGTCAAACTTGAGCCTCCAAAGAAAGAAGGAGGGATGCCTCTCTGGCAGGCAATAAACCTTCGCCGCAGCCTCCGCAATTTCAGCCGCAAAGCCATGACAAAGGACGTTCTCTCCCAGCTTCTCTGGGCATCTCAAGGAATAACATTGGAAGCGATGGGTTTTGAGTTCCGGGCAGCTCCTTCAGCAGGAGCTCTTTATCCGGTAGAGACCTATCTTGTCATTCATAACGTCGAAGGAGTGGATTCAGGAGTCTACCATTACGCGGTAAGAAGCCACGAACTCGAAAGGCTCAAGCCCGGAGATTTTCGTCAGGCAGTTTCGAGCGCTGCTCTCGACCAGGATATGGCTTATTCTGCGGCAGCGGTCTTTATCTGGACGGCTATCTTTGAGAGGTCAAAGTGGAAATACAGCGAAAGAGCCTACCGCTATGTCTATCTTGATGCCGGCCACATCGCCCAGAATCTTGCCCTGGCAGCAGTCTCAGCCGGCCTCGGAACATGCCAGATTGGAGCCCTCTATGATGACGAAGTCAATTCAGTCATCGATGTCGACGGTGAAGAGGAGAGCGTCCTCTATATGAGCGCTGTGGGATATCCAAGGTAAGTTTTTTAGCCAAAAAATATTATGGGTTCTGACCTGAAATCATTACGAATAATAAAATAATATGGTTACTGCATTGCCATGCGGGCGATCAAAGAGAGTATTGCATCTCTTTAAGTCAAATTTTTGAGATCGTCACCTCGCTTTCCGCCACGCTTCGCTCGCGGCTTCGGCTTCTGCTCGCGATGGCACTTTCATTATTACGTTTATATTAGTATGAACAAAGTGAGGAGGGAAACAATGAAACGAATCGTCAACTTATGCTTTATTATTTTTGTTTTCTCTTATTTTATTTTTTTTCTTGACGCCTGCAAGCCCAGCCAGAGCCAAAAAGAAAAACCATGGCAGTGGAGCCTGGAGCAGATAGAATCCAAGGTCAATAGGGTGCGGGCTGGAAAAGACCTTAATCCTTCAAGCTGGCCTGGAGGCAAAAGAGTTGCGGTTGCCCTCTCCTTCGACTTTGATGCAGAGACAAATTTTTTAAGGGACAACCAAATCTCGTCTGGACTCTTCTCCCAAGGCGAGTACGCCTCCCGCGTGGCTGTGCCCAGGATTCTTGCCCTTCTCGACAAATACAGCATCCCGGCGACCTTCTTTGTTCCGGCTGTTACTGCCCTGCTTCACCGGCAGGAAATCCAGGAGATTTTGGCCAAGGGCCGCCACGAAATAGGAATCCACGGCTGGATTCACGAGAGGAACTCTCTTCTTGAGGAAGCAGAGGAGAGAGAATTGATGAA
>CAZJXZ010000500.1:0-1573 GCA_964549955.1 uncultured Eubacteriales bacterium | reverse complement strand
AATTCAGGCAGATGGATTTGGCATGGCCGATATGAAGATAGCCGTTCGGCTCAGGTGGAAACCTGGTCTGGACTCGTCCCTCATTCTTATTGTTCTTTAAATCCTTTTCAATAATCTCTCTGATAAAATTTGATTTGGATTCAAGCTCGCTCATTTTGCGGCTTTCCTCATGCGCTCCAATACTTTTTTCTTGCCGAGAATCTCCATAACCTCGAAAAGCCCTGCTCCTCTTGTTCTCCCGGTTATCGCCACTCGTGTCGGATGAATCATGTCTGCGGCCTTAATGCCTCTTTGCTCAGCAAGGCTGCGGCAGGTCTTTTCTATATTCTCCTTTTTGAAATCTTCAAGCTCTTCCAGGCAGTCGGCAAAGAGCTTTATATTCTGTTTATTCTCTTTTCTTCCAAGGTAATCCTTCTTGCCTTCTTTATCAAAGGAATAATCGTCGCGGAAAAAGCTTTCGGTCAAGTCTATGAATTCGAGTAATGTCTTGATTCTTATCTTGTAAAGGTCGATGAGCCTCAAAAGATAGTCATCACTCTTTACAAATAATTCCATTCCTGCTGCGAAAAGTCGGTCTTTGATGAGCGGAAGCAGCTCTTCTGCTTTTTTTCTCATGATATACTCGCCGTTCATCCACTTGAGCTTTTGAATGTCAAACTTGACCTGGGCGTCATTCATCGCCGAGAGGTCGAAGAGTTTCACAGCCTCGGCCAAGGAGATAATTTCGCGGTCTTCGCCTGGAGACCACCCGAGAAGGATGAGGTAATTGGCCAGAGCTTCGGGCAAAAAACCTTCTTTCCTGTACTCTTCAACCGCAACCCCGCCGTGCCTTTTGGAGAGCTTCGCTCCATCAGGTCCCATGATGAGCGGCATATGGCCAAAGCGGGGCAGCGGAAGGCCGAGCGCTTCGTAGAAAAGAATCTGCTTGGGCGTGTTAGAGATATGGTCATCTCCTCTCAGAATATGAGTGATTCCCAGCTGCGTGTCATCGACCACGCAGGAAAAATTATATGCCGGCGAGCCATCGGACTTGACCATCACCTGGTCCTTTATGCCGTCAGTTTGGAATACCATTTTGCCATGGATGATATCATCGACTTCTATTGTTCGGCCCTTTTCAACTTTGAGAATAAAGGCATTGCCGTCTTTATAAGCTTTCCCCTTGTTCAGAATCTCTGCTGCTATTTCCTTGTAAAGAGCGAAGCGCCGGCTCTGGTATATCGGCTCCTCATCCCAGTCAACGCCAAGCCATCTGAGGTCCTTAAGGATTTCCTCGAGGAATTTAGCGTCCGACCTGGCCATATCCGTATCCTCTATCCTGAGCAGAAACTTGCCTCCTGAATGCCTGGCAAATAGCCAGTTAAAGAGCGCTGTCCTCGCACTCCCAAGATGCAGGTATCCTGTCGGGCTCGGCGCAAACCTTACAACAACCATCTTCTTCTCATTCAAAAGAAATATTTGTTAATCTAAGATATAAATAGGCTCAGGCAAAGTGGTGAGAAGGACATGTGAAAGGCCGAGCGGGCATGGTTCCTCGACCGAAGGTCGAGGAGAGCGAAGCCTTGAACCGAGC
>CAZJXZ010000499.1:0-1574 GCA_964549955.1 uncultured Eubacteriales bacterium | reverse complement strand
AAATTGGCGAAAATTTAGAGTCCACAATATAAAAAAATAATTTTTATCCAGAGGACGGTATTTATGATTGACGAGAATTTGTTGAAGTGTTTGAATTCAGCTATCGCGGTCATGTCGAGCTAATCGGGCCTTCAACCCCAAATTGAAATTGACCCGAACCAAAACGTTGATGCAGGGATCTGTTGGAAACAGCTCCCAGATCCAATCTTTGATTTGCCTTCCTCAGACAGAGGCTTTAAAATAAACATAAAAGCGATCAATGAAACCCAAAAGATACATCGTCTGGTCGAAAAGAGAGGTCGATCTCAATGATCCCTGGCAGAGGAAGTGGTATATCAGTCAGGTCTTGAGCCATGGAAGGGCGGAGGATATTGCCGAGCTCGACTGGGAAGAAATTAGGTCTATCCTCAAGGAGATTATCCTTCCCTCTTCCGTACGAAGGCTCTGGGAGGATTATTTCGGTGCTTAAAGGGAGAGGAATTCTTACCCGCGTTCAGAGAAGGACGATCTCCTGCATATCGGAATTGCCGGACGCAACACACTTTTATTTGACGGGCGGCACGGCGCTGGCTGAGTTTTATTTGGGCCATCGGAAATCTTATGATCTGGACCTGTTTACGGCAGAGAGTGGGCTTATTCTGCCTTTTTCCCGGCTGGCCGAAGATCATTTAAGAAAAGAGGGTTTGATTGTTGGGGTAACGCGCAGGTTTTCTTCTTTTGTCGAATTTGAGGTTTCTGAAAAAGAGGAAAGCACGAGAGTCCAATTCGCCCTGGATACTCCATTCCGGCTGGATGATCCCGTTGGCTCCGAGCTTGGCCTCCGGATCAACGACTACAGAGATCTCGTTGTGGACAAGCTGCAGGCCTTTTTTGGCCGGACTGAGGCAAGGGATGCGATTGACTTGTTTTTTATTCTCAATACAGAAAATTTATGGGAGCTATCCGCTCTTGCAAGAAAAAAGGATCCTGGATTCGATCTCTACTGGCTGGCTGTAGCCATGGAAAAAACTCAGGAATTTCCCGACGAAATCGAGAGATGGCCTGTCGAGATGATTAGCAGTGTCGACGCAAAAAGCGTCAAAGACCGGTTCTCTCGTCTCGCCAGGGAAGTCTTGGATAAAATCAAGAAGCGAACCTAGCAGAAAACAATTGTCACGTCTATCGGCGGTCAGATCGAAGGGAAAAACGGCAAACACCTCGATTATTTTCTCGACAAAAGCTTCCCTTATGGTTCTTCGTAGTCCGGATGTTCATGAATTGCATTAGAACTTCAGACGCCGGATTTCCTTCGTAGGCGTCCTTGATATTTTCAATGAGTTCTTGGACTCTTTTCCCTTGAGTCATGATTTCCGGGTTTTCAAGGAGCTTTCCCAGCCAGTATTTCTTCCCTTTCCAATAGATTAAAGTTAGATTTCTCTGAACTCTTGCCTTTTTTTTCATAAACGTCCCTTTTTTGGGAGTATGCCTTTTCTAGACCTAAAAATCAACTCTTTATGCTTTATCTTTATGCTTTTTCATTGACTTCAACTTTTTGCTCTGCTATAAGCTATGAGAGAAAAGAGGGAAGATATGAG
>CAZJXZ010000498.1:0-1577 GCA_964549955.1 uncultured Eubacteriales bacterium | reverse complement strand
TAACGTAGAAAAGGAGAGGGTTGGTGTAGGAGACGAAAGAGTGAAGCTCGCCCTTTTTGTTTTTTTCATTAAGCTCTTCGTATCTCGCATTTTCCTGCTGGCTCAAGCCGTGATCCAGCCTTGACTTGAGCGCTTGATACTCTTCGAATTGCTCGATGCTCAAACGTTCCTCAGGTGTGCATTTCTCCACAGGCTTGGGAGTCATGGCCACCATTGTCTTGGCCGCGACCATATAGCTTATTCCCACCCCGAGAAGGGAAACCCCCAGGATGAAAACAGCGAAACTTGCCCCAAGGGACTTGCTTTTAAAACGCTCTGTGAAGAAGTCTCCGATGGTCGTCAAGCGCACGCGGCGAAAGAAATAAGTGCTGAACCAATAGAAAGGAGTCAAAAAGAGGACAAGGTATTGAATCCACATGCCGCCAATTCCCTGGCGGTAGATTTCGCGGGAAACAGCCACAGCCTGGTCAGCGTTGGTCGAGCAACCAAAGTTGAGGAAGAACTGATAGAATTTGCCCAGCTTACGGCCGGCTAAAAAAAAGTCCTCGCCAGTGCCTTTCATTTTTCGAGCTGCGATTTTCCCCATCCAAACCATGGCCAGGAGGAAGATGATAATGATGGCCATATCTGCGATGTGAAGTCCCCAGACCTGCATCAGCTTCTCTCTAGTTCTTTGTTTTTACAGTGGATTCAGAATAAAGTCAATAAAAAGGGAACAGTCCTCTTTTTCATATAACCGCTTTATTTAAAATTAAAAATTCGTCATAATTCTTGATTGAAAACATGAAATGATTGTTGGAGATTCAAAAAAATAGAATTTTTGCGGTTAAAGGAGAAAATAAAATGGCAAAAAAGAGGATATCTTTTTCAATCAGCCGAAGGCAGTTTTTTAAGGGAGCTCTGGCCGGCTCGGCTTTTTTATCCGCCGAATTTCTCGCCCTCACTTCCCGCCCGAATGCATCCTTTCTCTCAAATTCGAGCCAGGAGCAGATTCCATCAATTTTTAAGCTGCCTCCTCTGCCTTTTGCTGAGAATGCCCTTGAACCTTATATATCGGCCCGGACCATCGGCTTCCATTATGGCAAGCATCATCAAGCATACACAGACAATATCAACAAGCTCGTCCAGAACACAGAATTTGCCAAGCTCTCTCTCGAAGATATCATTAAGGTAACAGCAAGTGATAGCAGCAAAGCTTCGATTTTTAATAATGCCGCCCAGGCGTGGAATCACACCTTCTACTGGAAAAGCATGAAAGCCAACGGAGGCGGCTCCCCAGGAAAAAAATTGGCTGATAGAATAACAGCTTCATTCGGCAGCTTCGATAACTTCAAGAAGGAATTCATGGAGGCTGCAGCCTCTTTGTTCGGAAGCGGCTGGGTCTGGCTGGTTGCAGACGGCAATACGCTCAAAATCGTTAAAACAGGCAACGCTGATAATCCGCTCTCCAAGGGCCAGATTCCCTTGCTCACCATCGATGTCTGGGAGCACGCCTATTACCTTGATTATCAGAATCGGCGCAAAGATTACATCGCAACCTTTATCGACCATTTGATAAACTGGGATTTTGCCGAAGA
>CAZJXZ010000497.1:0-1595 GCA_964549955.1 uncultured Eubacteriales bacterium | reverse complement strand
GACTTAGACCTTGGCCATTATGAGCGTTTCACATCCACTCAAACAACCAAGGATCACAACTGGACAGCCGGAAAAATCTATGAGGCGATCATCAGGAAAGAGCGCAGAGGAGAATACTTGGGAAAAACAGTCCAGGTCATCCCCCATGTCACAGATGAGATAAAAAATGCTTTTTATGCAGTCGCTGATAAAAATGATATTGTCGTCGTCGAGATCGGGGGCACAGTAGGAGACATCGAAGGGCTTCCTTTCCTTGAAGCCACACGGCAGATGAGGCTTTCTCTGGGCAGCGAAAACACCTTGTTTGTTCATTTGACCCTGGTTCCTTTCATCAAGACTTCTGGTGAATTGAAAACAAAGCCAACCCAGCACAGCGTCCGCGAGCTGAGGGCGATAGGAATTCAGCCTGATATCCTTCTCTGCCGCACAGACCGTTTTCTCAAGCCAGAAATAAAGGCAAAAATTTCCCTCTTCACCAACGTTCCCCTGGAAGCAGTCATCACAGCTAAAGACGTGGACAATATCTACGAAATACCCTTGATTTTTGCCCAGGAAGGGCTGGACACCATCATACTCAAGAAAATGAGCCTCCCTTTGAGAAAAAGGCTTCTTGCCCCTTGGAAAGCTCTTGTGGAGAGAATGAACAATCCTCGAGATGAAGTCAATATCGCCCTGGTGGGCAAGTATGCAGGCCTCCAGGATTCTTACCTGAGCTTAAAGCAAGCTCTATGCCATGGAGGATTAGCCCACAATCTAAAGGTCAACATCTCCTGGATAGAAGCCGAGGATTTGGAAAAGAGAAGGCCTGAAGAAATATTGGGGAAAGCAGATGGGATTCTCGTTCCTGGAGGCTTTGGCGTAAGAGGAATCGAAGGAAAGATCAAAGCTGTAACTTACGCCCGAGAAAAAAGAGTTCCTTTCTTTGGCATCTGCTTGGGAATGCAGGTGGCAACGATCGAGTTTGCGAGGCGCGTCGCTTCCCTCAACAAAGCCAATTCAACTGAGTTCGACCCTCATACTCCCCACAAAATTTTCTTCATGTGGAGGGAATTAAAAGGAGTTCAAGACCTGGGCGGGACGATGAGGCTTGGTCAGTTTCAATGCCGCCTGAAGAAGGAGTCTTTTGCTCAGAAGGCCTACGGAAAATCCAAAATCTACGAACGTCACCGCCACCGCTATGAGTTCAATCCAGAATACGAGGAACTCCTGAGCAAAGCAGGCCTTTTCATATCAGGAAAGAACCCTGAACATGATTTAGTGGAAATTATAGAGCTCGAGGGTCATCCTTGGTTTCTTGGTTGCCAGTTTCATCCTGAGTTCAAATCAAAGCCTTTGAAGCCTCATTCCCTTTTTAAAGATTTTATCGGAGCCAGCTATGCTTACAGACGCAAGAGAAATCGTCATCAGCGATAAAGTCAAGATTGGAGGAGCCAATCCTTTATTTCTCATTGGGGGTCCGTGTGTCATTGAAAGCCAGGAACATGCTTTTTTTATGGCAAAGGAAATAAAGAATATCTGCCAGGATTTGGGAATTTCATTTATCTTCAAAGCCTCCTACGATAAAGCCAATCGTTCCTCAATCTCGTCCTACAGAG
>CAZJXZ010000496.1:0-1608 GCA_964549955.1 uncultured Eubacteriales bacterium | reverse complement strand
CTAGGATATCCTGGAATAAATGATCCCCTTTATCATGCAGTGCTCGCTGAAGTTATCGCTGAAGCATTCGCTTTCCTTTTTCTTGAAAAAAATTTCAAGAGAGAAGGCGGAATGTTAGTTTACCCTGATACTGATACTTATTATCATAAACATTTATCTGATTTCCTTTCAATTACTCACAAGCATCTGGTACCAGAATAAAGTGAAAGGTTTAATAGGAACATATGTATTATAGATTAAATACCAAAAATCACTTTCTGAAATATAATAATGTAAAATCATGAGTGTCCAAGATAGGAATTGAAAAAGCCCAACTTAACCTTATAATGGTTGTGTTTAACCAACATAACCCATTGAAACATAAGGAGTTGGGCCTTGCGAAAAAATCATACCATACTCGGCCAGATGTTACAAACGTTTTCGAGATATGAATTTGAGAAAGCCGTGAAAGAGACGAAAACGGAACGTCATGCCAGGGGCTTTTCGTCCTGGAATCATTTCGTCTCCATGTTATTTGGCCAGCTCGCTGGCCAAGACAGCCTGCGCGGGATTGAAGCCGGCTTGGCTTCTCAAACTCGTTCTCTTTATCATTTTGGAGTCAAACCGGTGCGGCGTTCGACTCTAGCCTATGCCAATGAACACCGGACGCATGAGCTTTTTAAAAAAATCTTTGAGCGGATGCTGTCCAAATGCCTACCTCTGGCACCCAAGCATAAATTCCGGTTTAAAAATCCTCTCTACAGCCTCGATGCCACGATCATTGACTTGTGTCTGTCGCTTTTCAACTGGGCAAAGTTTCGGACGACCAAAGGAGCGGTCAAACTGCATGTGAAACTGAACCATGCGGGCTATCTGCCGACCTTTGTTCATGTGACGACGGGTAAGGAGCATGAGCAGAGAGTGGCTCCATTGATTCCTCTGGAGAAGGGCGATGTGGCCGTTTTTGATAAAGCCTTTACGAACTTCGCCTGGTATGCAAGTCTTTTAGAAAGAGGCATTTACTTCGTGACTCGCTTGAAGAAGAATGCTGATTATCGGGTCGTGGAACGCCGGGACGTCAAACATCTGAAAAATATCTTTTCCGATCAGATCATTGAGTTTAAAGGCTTCTTGACCTCGCACAAATGTCCCTACCGCCTGCGGCGTATCCGTTCCAAGGATGCGGAAACAGGCAAAACGATCGTGCTCCTGACAAATCAGTTTGACTGGTCGGCCCAGACCATCGCCCTCATCTATAAAGACCGTTGGCAAATCGAGCTCTTCTTTAAGGCCCTCAAGCAGCAACTCAAGGTAAAAAGCTTTGTCGGGACCTCGCGGAATGCCCTGCTGTCTCAATTATGGGTCGCGTTGATTGCCTATCTCTTGCTGAGTTTTTTGAAATTCAGATCGCGGTTCGCTTGGTCCCTCTATACGCTGAGTTCGATCCTTCCGACGAACCTTTTTTCAAGAAGAAATCTATGGGACTGGCTCAATGCTCCGTTTCATCCAAAGAGTCAGTCGCCACCGGGAGGACCTCAGCTCGCACTGAGCTTTAGCTAATTTGGACAGTCATGAATCAAAATAGAAAAATAGTGGTCGCAGCCGCCAAAAATGTATGAAAATTAGACA
>CAZJXZ010000495.1:0-1618 GCA_964549955.1 uncultured Eubacteriales bacterium | reverse complement strand
TATCCATCACTCTTTCCTCAAAGAGGGCAGTGCTGATTCCCTGGGTGATTCCTCCGATGACCTGGCTCTCTGCAGTCAGCTTGTTCATGATTCTTCCGCTTTCATGGACGGCCACGTACTTGACCACTTTGATTTTGCCTGTCTCGACATCGACCTCGACTTCGGCGAAATGCGCTCCAAAGGTGTTGTAGGCATAATCAGCAGGACGGCCGCCGCATTCTCCATGGAAGACCAGTTCTCTGCGATGCTCTCTGATTAGGGCTTGAAAGTCGATGGATTGAGCAGTATTGTTCCTGTTAAAGAGCTTCTTGCTCTCGATATCGACCTGGTCTGTAGTAACGCCAAATTTTTTCGCTGCCAGGTTTTTGAGATAGTCCGCAGCCTTGAGGGCTGCGTCTCTTACGGCCGGAGCTACAGAAGGTGTTGTTGTGCTTCCTCCTGATGAGCCTGACCAGGGATACTCTGTGTTTCCGATTTTTACCATTATATCTTTTGGCTCCAGGCCCAGAGTTTCGGCGGCTACTTCGGCGATATATGTCCTAGTACCTGTGCCGATGTCCTGCGTGCCGCAGATAGCCTCAACGCTTCCGTCTGGATGGAGCCTGACATCAGCCTGAGTGCCGGCCCTTCCCAATCCCCACCAGATCTGGCTGGCCATTCCTAAGCCGCGGCGGAGCTTTCCATTCCCTTCTCCCGGCTTCTTGTTCCTTCTCTCCCAGCCGATCTTTTCGGCTCCAATCTGGTAGCATTGGTCCAAGCCTTTAGAAGAATAGGGGATATCTGTGTCCCCGCGGCTTTTTAAGGAATAGTTTTTCTTCCTTAATTCCAAGGGGTCCATTCCCAATTCATTGGCCAGCTCTTCCATGAATCCTTCAAGAGCAAGGGTTCCCTGGACATGGCCCGGAGCTCTTGTTGGCCGCGAGGCCACGGTGTTGGCGAATACGGTGTATTCTTCGACCTTCACGTTTGGACATTTATAAACATCGACCAGAGGTTCGGCGCAGCTGTCGCCTGCTCCGACTCCACCACAGGTGTAGTTTTTATAACTGAAGGCAGTGAGAGTTCCATCCTTTTTCACTCCCGCTTTTATCGTCTGGAGTGAAGTCGGCCTGTTTCCGACGCAGATGGAATTCTCTTTTCTGGAGAGAATTATTTTCACAGGTTTTCCTGCATCCTTTGCCAGCTTTGCTGCGGCAACTGTGTAATCGTTCAGGCCGAGCTTGCTTCCGAACCCACCTCCCATATGATGTTTGATGACTTTAATCCGGCTGGCAGGGATGTTCAGAGCACGGGCAAGCCCGTCCCTAACGCCAAAGATAGCCTGGGTTGAATCCCAGACAGTCAGGTTCTCTCCTTCCCATTTGGCGACACTGGCATGGGTTTCAGCAACCTGGTGGATTTCCACTGCTGTTTTATAAGTCCGTTCAAGAACAAGGTCAGCTTCCTTGAATTCCTTCTCGATGTCTCCCCGGCTGTAATCGTTTATTTTCCGCACATTTGGCTGGTCATGAACCTGGGGAGCTCCTTCTTCCATCGC
The DNA here is from genome assembly GCA_964549955.1 of uncultured Eubacteriales bacterium. Lineage (GTDB taxonomy): Bacteria > Acidobacteriota > Aminicenantia > Aminicenantales > Aminicenantaceae > CAZGMN01. Next base: position 81 of record CAZJXZ010000495.1, on the reverse strand, counting down.
CTTCTCCGGCGTTACCACAAAAGGAAGGGGCTTGTATTCGACCTTGACCAGCTTTAAAGCTTCCTCTGCTGTGTTCTCGTC
>CAZJXZ010000494.1:0-1648 GCA_964549955.1 uncultured Eubacteriales bacterium | reverse complement strand
ATTCTTTCTGAGGCTGTGGTTGTGAATTTCACGGGCAAGAAGCTCCTTTCCTGTCCCGCTTTCTCCGCTGATGAGGACTGTGCTCTCGGTAGCGGCTACTCGCCTTGAGATATCCATGACTTTTTCCATAGCTTTGCTTTTGCCTACGACCATGTCAAATTCTGTTTTCTTTTCCAGTTCTTGCCGAAGATAGATGTTTTCAAAAAAGACTTCCCGGCTTTTCAAGGCTTTCCTGGTGATGACCCGCAGCTCCTCTGGGCTGAAAGGCTTGGCTAAATAATTAAAGGCTCCTCGCTTCATGGCTTCGACAGCAGACTCGATACTGGCGTAGGCAGTGATGATGACCACCGGGGTTTCAGGATTCTCTTCTTTTATCCTGCTTAGGACCTCCATTCCATCGAGCCCGGGCAGCCTTAAATCGAGGAGGACGACTTGGAAGGATTCTTCTTTGAAGAGCCTCAAGCCTTCTATTCCATCCTTGGACGCCTTAACCCTGAAGCCCTCCTTTTTAAGTATCTGACTGCAGGAATCGCGGATGGCCTCGTCGTCGTCGATGATCAAGATGCTGGGATTTTCAGTCATGCTCACCCTTCCTCACAACGGGTAGTTTAACGGTAAAAATCGAACCTTTTCCAAGTTCGCTTTGAACTTCGATCGTTCCCTGATGCTTCTGGACGATGCTGTAGCTTATGGAAAGGCCGAGTCCTGTTCCCATGCCGACTTCTTTGGTGGTGAAAAAAGGCTCAAAGATTCTTTCCTTGTCTTCTGCTTTTATGCCGTGGCCGGTGTCGCTAAAAGTCACATCTATGGACGAACCATCCTCATTCAAAGAAGTGCTGATGGTCAATGAGCCGTTCCCGTTCATGGCCTCGGCAGCGTTGAGGATGATGTTCATGAAGACTTGCTGGAGCTGGGCTCCGTCGCCAACGATTTTTGGCAAGCCAGGAGTATAGGATTTTTTAATGGCGATGTTCTGGAAAAGAGCCTGGCGCTCCATAATGGCCAGGGAGATATCGACCACGTCGTTGATGTTGATCAGGGTCATCTCCGGCTCTTTGGGGCGGGCGAACTCAAGCAGACCCTTGACGATATCCTTGCAGCGGGAGGTTTCTTTGACAATCTTTCTCAGGTTTTCATAATGAGGATTTTTTTTGTCCATGTCTTCGAGCAGAAGGTGGCTGTAGATGAGGATGCCTCCCAGAGGGTTGTTGATTTCGTGGGCAATTCCTGCTGCCAGTTTTCCCAGAGAGGCAAGCTTCTCCGACTGGAGAAGAGAGGCCTGCGCCTCTCTCAATTCTTTTGTTCTATCTTCAACCTTTTTCTCCAGAGTCTTTCCCCATTCGATGAGCTTTTCGTTGGCAGCCTCGAGGTTGGCTGTCATCTGGTTAAAAGAATCTGCCAGATAGCCAACTTCATCCTTGGATTTCACTTCGACCCTGTGCGACAGGTCTCCTTTGGCGATTTCTTGAGTAGCGACAACCATTTTCTGAAGAGGGTTGATGATTCGAGTCGTCGAGAAGTAAAGGATGATGAGCAGCAGGACCACGCAGAGAGAAGCCATGATGGTGAAAGTCAGCATGAGCCTGGTAGTGGTATCGATGTAGGGCTTTTCAAGCATGCCAACATAAAGGATGCCGATAATTTTATC
>CAZJXZ010000493.1:0-1658 GCA_964549955.1 uncultured Eubacteriales bacterium | reverse complement strand
TTTCTTTCCCTTGGCCAGCGCGATTTCAATCTTCACTTTTCCTTTGTCGTTGAACAGAACCTTTGTCGGAACAAGCGTCAAGCCTTTTTCCCTTATCTTTCCTGACAAGCGCTTTATCTCGCGTCGATGAAGCAGAAGCTTTTTCTCCCGCTCAGGATCATGATTGAATCTGCTTGCGGCTTCATAAGGGCTGATGTGGAAGTTAAGAAGAATGACCTCGCCTCCTCTGACTTCAGCATAGCTGTCTTTTAAACTTATCCTTCCTTGCCGAATCGACTTGACCTCGCTTCCGACAAGAGAGACTCCGGCTTCATAATTTTCCAGCAGGTCATAATTGAAGTAAGCTTTTTTGTTCGTGGCCACGACTTTCATCTCTCTTCTCCTAGAGTATGACCCGAAGCAGGCTGAGGTGACGTTTGTTCATTCGTTCGACAATAAACTTATGCCCTTTATAGCTTAGAAACTCTCCTTCCTGGGGAATTTTCCCAAATTGATAAAGGAAAAAGCCGGCTAATGTCGTATACTCTTTTCTCTCTGGCAATTTAAAAGGGAGCCTCTGGTTTACGTCTTTGATTGAAGCTCTGCCGTTGATGATAAAAACATTCTTTTCCACTTGACTGAACCACTCTTCTGTTTTGGCGCCATAGCCATCCTGTATTTCTCCCACTATTTCTTCGATAATATTCTCAAGAGTCGCAATCCCTTCCACACTTCCGAACTCATCGACCACAAAAACAAGATGATTGGCCGTCTCCTGCATCTGGAGCAAAACCTTCTCCAAGGATGCGGATTCAGGGACAAAAACGGGCTTCCTCAGGAGTCCATATATATTAATTTCTTTATTTTCAATAATATATGGAATAACCTCTTTGGCTTGAATAGTTCCCTCGATGTTATCCAGCCTTCCTTTATAAACAGGAAATCTGGAAAATCCAGTGGAAAGGATGACCTCAAGAATTTGCTGAAGGGAAGAGTTGACCTCGACGGCGCTGACCTGCGGACGGGGAATCATAACTTCCCTGACTGGACGAGAGCCGATGTCCAGAACGCCTGATATCATTCTTTTCCGAAGGGCAGACATCCCTTTTATTCCCCTTCCCAGTAATATTTTTATCTCTTCCTCGTTCAGAGTTGGAGCAAGACCTCGTTCCTCTTCCCGGGAAGAAGGAAAGATCAAGCGGGAAAAAAAAGTGAACGCCTGGACAAAAGGATAAAAGACGACAATAAAAAACCTCACGGGCTCGACAAGGAGAAAAGAAATCTTGATCGGATTGCGGGCGGCATAAGTTTTCGGCGTAATCTCGGAAATAATAAGAAGCAAAATAGTTGTCACCACAGTGGCCAGCAGAACAGCATGATTTCTGTTGGGGACAATTGAGATAAAAATTGAAGTCGCCACAGAAGCTGCTGCTGCATTCACAAGATTGTTCCCGATAAGAACGGTTGCCAGAATATGATCTATCCTCCTCAATAACTTTTTTACAACTCTTGCCCTCTTTGAGCCTTTTTTTTCTAAATAATCCAGCTTATAGGGATTAGCAGTAATAAAGCCCGTTTCGGAAGCAGAAAATAGAGCACTGAGGAGGAGAAAAAGAAAAAAAAGAATAAAGGCAGGAAGGAGCATGTTTTGAGAATCAGGAATCGACTCGAGGCTCTAC
>CAZJXZ010000492.1:0-1659 GCA_964549955.1 uncultured Eubacteriales bacterium | reverse complement strand
TGTCTCGCCACCTGTGCCCATGAGGCGATCATGATAAAATCCCTAGAGGCAAAGGTGGAGAAAAAATCAATGATCGCATTTATTGATCCGAAAAAATGTGTTGGGTGCGGAGAGTGTATTCTTACCTGTCCTGCTGGAGCAGTCCAAATCCAGTGGAATGAGACTATCCCCCTCTTCCAAAAGAAGATGGTGGAACATGCCTATGGAGCCGTTCAGAAGAAGAAAGGAAAGGCCCTCTATCTCAACTTCCTCACACAGGTCTCTCCCGCCTGTGACTGTTGTGGATATTCGGATACTCCGATTGTCAATGATATCGGGATCCTCTCCTCTGAGGATCCTGTTGCCATTGATCAGGCCTCTGCAGATTTAGTCAATGGAGAGGAGGGAAATCGCTCCTCCAAACTTCCCGGAGGCTGGGAAGCGGGAAACGACAAATTTCGTGCCCTGTATCCAGAAGTGGACTGGAGCATCCAACTGAACTATGCCGAAGAGATCGGTCTAGGGACCCGAAATTATGAGTTAACCAGGATATAGGAACAGCGCCACCCCCATTTTCTCATGAACGAAGTTAAAAAAAACCATCGACCAAAAATCAAGAAATCTGAGCTGCTCCTATAATTGCGATCGCAATTATGGTAGTAGTTTTAGGGGGCGGTTATGAGCCAAGGATCGGAAAAGCAAATGTCAAGAACTGCAACTCACAGTTCAAGTCTCAACCTCCATGGCAGAGGGGAGTTGGCAAAAGAGATTCTCCTGGTGATGGCTGCAGGTGTTGCGATCCCTGCTGCCTTCCTTATGCCGGGTATCCCTAAAGGCTTGAGACCCCTGCTCAAGCTTTTGTCAAAGCGGTGTCGTGCAAAAAGGAGTGAAGGCTTCATCAAATCACTTTCTTATCTTCAAAAGAACCGTCTCGTTTCCATCGCTGAAAAGGACGGTCAACAGATTTTAACTCTGTCCGAAGATGGTAAGAAACGCGTATTGAATTTCAACCTAGAGCAGATGACAATCAAAAAACCTCAAAAGTGGGATGGCTATTGGAGGATAGTCATTTTTGATATTCCCGAGCGGAAGAAGTCAGGGAGAGAAGCGCTCCGGAGCAAACTGAAACAACTGGGATTCTACCAGCTTCAGAAAAGTTGCTTTATCCACCCTTTTGATTGCAAATCAGAAGTTGATTACATCTCTGAGCTCTTCGAGGTCTCACCCTACATGAATTTTATTGTCGCAAAGGAAATCGAAGGAGCACGGTTACTCCAAAAATTTTTCGGCCTTGCGCAATAGAGTCCCCTACCAACAATAACTACCACTATAATTGCGATCGCATCTACAGTAGTAGTTTTTGAGGGAATGGATCAGGGTATGTGTCGTTTCTCTGCTTTCCGTGGATGTTCTGATTACGAAAGGCATGGCTCATTCATGGAGAGCTAATATTTGACTTCTTTTAGGAAGAGGCCTTGAGCAGGTGCAGTTGGACCTGCTCTCTTGCGGTCCTTGGAATCAAGGATCTTCTGAAATTCTTCAAAGCCGATCTTCTCCTTCCCTACCTCAACCAATGTTCCAACGATTGCCCTCACCATCTGTTTTAAAAAACCGTTGGCCTCGATTTCAAAACGAAGGAGACCGTCACGACCCCGCTTCCATTCCGCCCGAGTCACATTT
>CAZJXZ010000491.1:0-1660 GCA_964549955.1 uncultured Eubacteriales bacterium | reverse complement strand
TGGCCATGTCCGGGAGCCGTATGAACGCAGCCTGTCCCCTGGTCCAATGTCACATAATCGGCCAGGACAAAAACAGAGTCTCTGTCGATAAAGGGATGGCGAGCCTTCAAGCCCTGCATCTCTCTTCCGAGAAAAGTGGCAAGAACTTTGGTTGCTTTAAACTTCATTTCCTCGGCTAGAACAGGAATCAGACGCTTGGCAGCGATAAAGACCTCTCCGTCTATCTGGAAAGCGGCATATTCATACTCAGGATGAAAGGCGATGGCCAGGTTGGCGGGCAATGTCCAGGGAGTTGTGGTCCAGATCAGGATTGAGATTTTTTTATTTCTCAGGGCAGGGAATTTTTTTGATAGGTCTGAGACCAAAGGAAACTTGACAAATATCGAAGGAGACTTGCGGTCTTTATACTCGATTTCTGCCTCAGCCAGAGCCGTCTGGCAGTGCGGGCACCAATGCACAGGCCTTTTTCCTTTAAAGACATTGCCAGAAGCAAAAAAGGCAGCAAGATAGCGAATGACTTCGCCCTCATACTCAGGGTCCATGGTTAAGTAAGGCTTTTCCCATTCGCCGAAGATCCCGAGCCTTTTGAACTGGTCCCTCTGGATGTTGACATATTTCAAGGCGTATTTTTTGCATTCATCCCTGATTTCGATTATGGAAAGCTCTCTTTTCTTCTTTCCCAATAGCTGATCGACTTTGATCTCGATCGGAAGGCCATGGCAATCCCAGCCAGGCAAATAAGGAGACTTGTAGCCCTGCATGTTTTTTGTTTTGACAATGAAATCTTTCAAAATCTTGTTTAACGCTGTTCCAAGATGGATATTTCCGTTGGCATAAGGAGGGCCGTCATGAAGAATGAACGTCGGGCTTATCTCTCGCTTCTTCTGAATCTTCTGGTAGAGTTTCATCTTTTCCCACTTCTTGATGATCTCGGGCTCTTTCTGCGAAAGCTTGGCCTTCATCGGAAAAGACGTCTGGGGAAGGTTCAGCGTCTCCTTGACTTTTTCTGCGTCTAACATGATTCTCTCCGCTGCAAATCTTTAATTTATTATAAGATAACTTATTTTATTCTGCCAAGCCGAAAAGTCAACGAAATAGGGCCAAAAAAAATTGATTTTGGGAAGAAAATAAGATAAATTGCAGGAGTCTTTTGAGGAGGAAGAAAGACATGTCTAAGAAAAAAATTTTTTACGTCATTGTTTCTCTATTTATCTTCTGCTTATTTCTTTTCCCTGCCCTGACAAAAGCTGATGTCCTCATCAAAAAAACGAGGCATACTGACGCAGCGACCATTATGGGCCAAAGCCAGCCTGCCAAGGATGAGCAGGGACTAACCTGGATAGCTAAGGACAAAATGAGAAATGACATGGGGGAAGAATCAATCATCATCAGGTTCGACATCAACAAAATCTATGCAATTGATAATTCAGAAAAGACATATTCTGAAATCGACCTGCCGATTGATATGGAAAAAACTCTCTCCCCTGAAGCAAAGACAATGATGCAGATGATGACAGTCACGGCAACGCTTACAGAGACAAAAGAGACTCAACAGATTAGGGGCTGGAATTGTAAAAAATACCTGGTGAATATCTCAGCCTCGATGATGGGCATGAACATGCCGATAACGATCGAAATGTGGAATACAAAGGATATTGAA
>CAZJXZ010000490.1:0-1661 GCA_964549955.1 uncultured Eubacteriales bacterium | reverse complement strand
TCACCATTTCAGGCAAGTGTCCCTTCATGGCCTCCCTTAAAATAACCTTCGTGTATGACTCGGATATCTTGCTTGTACTGGGGAGAGAAAAGACAAAGTTTACAAGTCGATAATCCATAAACGGCATTCGGACTTCAACTCCATGGGCCATAGACATGATGTCGAAGTTCTTAAGAATCCTCGGCAGTATGAGGTGGTGAAAGTCCCTGAAAAGCACTTTCTGTAGTGTATCCCAATGATCAGGAAGAACCGGTGGATTATTCTCATATGGAAGGATACCTTGAACAGATTTCGATAAAAATTCCCCCTTTATTCTCTTATTTAGAATGGTTGCTATCGGTTCGAGTAAAGGAATTGATCTAAACAATGTTCTTAACAAAAAATAACTCGGCATACTATAGGCATATGTCTCTTTTTTAAGGGATAGAAGGGTCCAATATTTTCTTGAAAGCGGCGAGATATTACCCATGGCAGCAGAAATGTGCCAATCATAACCTCCGAGCATTTCGTCTGCACCATGTCCATCCAATGTTACATGAATCCCGTTTTTACGTTGAGCTTCATAGATTCTCCATAGGCTATCTGGTATCCCTGGGTAAATCGCTTCAAGATGTTCAACCATACGGTCAATGTCAAAACCAAGTTTCTCTTTATCAGCCTCAACTTTTACCACCTGCACTCCTGCTTGTTGTGCAGCGGCGATTGCAAATTCACTTTCATCCATTCTCGTGTCGGGAAACACATGAACAAAAGCTTTACGCCAATCCTTCGCAACCCTATCTTTTTCACCGGCCTCACCCCTCCCAATATTAGCCACGGTAACTACTACACTGCTGGAATCTAATCCTCCGCTAAGAGATGTCCCGATCGGCACATCACTACGCATTCTCAGTCGACAGGCATCAGAAAATAGAGCAAAAAACTCATTGGCCTGGTCAACCAAATTTTTTGGTGGAACACTCAAGTAATCCAGTGTGCTCCACCAAAGCTTAAGTTTTTTTCCTGTCTTGCAAAACCTCAAAAGATGACCGGATGGCAATGTTTTAACATCACGGAGTAGTGTGTAACCACTGGCTTCAAGCTCAAAGCTACTGTATAAAGCTGTTACAATTCCTCTCGTATCCCAGGAGAGATCGATCTTATTGGAAATAGACCGAAATGCTTTCATTTCAGATGCAAATAAAAGAAACCCATTTTTTTCAATATAGTAAAGCGGCTTGATGCCATAACGATCACGGCATAATAGCGCATTGCCGGAGTTCTCGTCATAGATAGCAAATGCCCACATTCCGTTAAACCGAGGAAGGGCTTCCTCCCCCCACTCAAGATATGCAGCTAATATGACTTCAGTATCGCTGTCCGATTTAAATTGGTAACCAATAGATTCCAATTCTTGCCTAAGCTCCAAGAAATTGTATATTTCGCCGTTGAATACGATCCAGTACCCCGAAGCCTGATATGTCATGGGTTGGTGACCACCCGTGCTTAGGTCAATAATAGACAAACGGGAGTGGCCCAACCCAACACCATTCTTGAAATCGAGATACACGCCTTTATCATCTGGACCCCGATGACGGATCGACTCAACCATGCGTTCAAGATCTTCTCCATCTAAAACATGAGTATTAAAAAAACCACATATTCCGCACATAAATTCACCT
>CAZJXZ010000489.1:0-1683 GCA_964549955.1 uncultured Eubacteriales bacterium | reverse complement strand
TCAGCATCTCCAGGTCAAAGAGAGTCCTTTCCTCGATGCGGTTGGCCTCGATGAACTTGCCCTGCTTCTTGAAGAAATCGACCCTCTCCTCGAGCTCTTTTTCTATGCTGCGGACAGAGTAATCGAGAATATCCTCAGGAGTGGAGAAGAATGTTCTGGGATAGATGAGAATTTTATCGAAAGAATCCAGAGTCTTGCCTAAAAGAGGGTCGATGGAGGTAATTCTCAGGATTCTGTTTTCCTCAAGCTCAAGCCGGTAGGCAAAGTCTTCATAGGAGGGGAAGATGTCGATGACATCTCCTCTTACCCTGAATGTTCCTCTTTTGAAATCAATCTCTTCTCTTTCATACTGAATTTCGACCAGCTTCTTGAGGATGTCTTTGCGCGAGATGTTCTGGTTTTTTTCGAGGGTGAAGCTCATCGAGTAATAGGTCTGGGGTGAGCCGATACCGTAGATGCAGGAAACAGAGGCGACGACAATAACGTCTCTTCTCTGGAAGAGAGAGTTTGTGGCGCAAAGCCTGAGCCGGTCGAGCTCGTCGTTGATTGTCGCTTCTTTGGCGATATAGGTGTTTGTGGCCGGGATGTAAGCTTCAGGCTGGTAGTAGTCGTAGTAGCTGACAAAATATTCTACAGCGTTCTCCGGAAAGAAGCGGCGGAACTCCTGGTAAAGCTGGGCGGCCAGGGTCTTGTTGTGGGAGATGACGAGCACCGGGCGGTTTGCTTTTTCGATGACGTTGGCCATGGTGAAGGTTTTTCCCGAGCCTGTGACTCCCATCAGAACCTGGTGCCTAGCCTTTTTTTCTAGGCCTTCACAGAGTTCATCGATGGCCTTATCCTGGTCTCCCTTGGGCTCGAACTCTGAATGAAGCCTGAATTTGTTCATCGTTTTATTATAGCAAAAATAAGAAGCGCATATAGCCTTGGATATCAGAGTCTTGGAGATCAAGTCATCTCAGATTGTAGCCACTGCCTCTGCTGTGGGCAAGGCTTCAAGCCTTCGCCCGGCTGGGAACAAAGCTACGAGAGTCCTTCCTGTGACTATGAACGGATTTTCCAGGGCTCCGATGGAAAAAGAAATCAGAAGCTACATCCAGGACGCGGTTGAAAAGATCGCTAAGAGCATTCCAAAAGAATATTATTAAGATTGGTTCCGCTCTGGGGTCGTTTTTTTAAGTCAGTTGATAAGCAAAGAAAATCAGCCTTCCGACTTACTCTCTTCCTGGGGCGAAGCTGTTTTGAGCGGTTCTGCCATTTTTACGCTGCCCTTGAATTGAGCTCCATCCATGATTGAGATGACAGAAGCAGTAATATCCCCCTTCATTTGACCTACCCTTGAGATAAAGACCTTTCCTGAAGCATTGACATTTCCGGTGACGCTTCCTTCAATGGTTATACTCTTGACTTGAATATCAGCTTCAATTTTTCCCCTCTGTGCGACCAAAAGGTTATTATTCTGTAGGTCTATCTTGCCCTGAATGTGTCCCTCGACCATGAGATCTTCTTCCCCGGACAATTCGCCTTTGAGAGAAAGCGATGGTCCTAGGCGGGCTATGTTTCGGGGAATGCCCTCTTCCTGAGGATTGTTTGTATCCTTGTCTGCGGGGTAAAACTTAGTCATTATTCCTCCCTTTCCCGAAAGGATTCTCAGATTATAGATAGCTCTGGACTTGATGTCAACTT
>CAZJXZ010000488.1:0-1685 GCA_964549955.1 uncultured Eubacteriales bacterium | reverse complement strand
AGTCTAAAAAGCTAACAAATCCCATGAAACAATGTTAGAAAGATGTTTCGCGCGCTTCGTTGCAGTGTTCCACGTTTATCGGGTGAGTTTTCTTCGGCACCCCATGAATGTATAATTACTCTTAAAAGATTTTCCACAGATGTCTATCGAAGTATAAACCCATGTTTTAATGGGTCATCGGGATCTATTAAGAATTGATGTATCCCAGTGATGTATGCGCTCTCAGTGATCGTGGGTATTACCGCATCGACATCTCCAACCTTGGTCTTCTTTATTATTCTTCCTTTCGCTAATGTTCCAAGTATGCCTTCATGAACGAACTCCTCTCCCAACTTGAGTTTACCCTTTGCATATAAAGCTGCCATTTTGGCGCAAGTTCCAGTACCACAGGGTTCCCTATCCACCTGGCCAGAACCATAGATCGACGCATTCTTTAGATCTGCATCTGGATGCGTTGGTGCAGTGCTGAACTCAACCATCTCCACTTTGCTTCCTCCAAGGATTGGATGTTTCACCGTTACTTGTCTATTCACGGCATCCCTGATACTGAGACCTGCTTTCATCAAAGAGTCAATATTTTCGGGTTTTACTTCTAGGTTTATTTCTTTTGCATCTACTATAGCGAAGAAGTTTCCGCCATAGGAGATGTCTATCGGCACTTTTCCAAGACCAAGGGCATCAATAGAGATGTGCTCAACGAAGAAGGATGGGACATTTTCTATTGTAATGCTCCTAGCAATGCCCTTAACAGTTTCTGCCATTACGGTAACCTGTCCAGCGACCGTGTCTACGACCAATTTAGTAGTTTCCTCCTTAGATTCCACTATTCCGGTTTCGATAGCTGCTGTAGTTGCTCCAATCAATGCGTGTCCACACATATCCATGTATCCTCCATTATCCATGAAGATAAGGCCGAAATCCGATTCTTTTGTGACCGGTTCGGTTATCACCGCTCCTGTCATCTCGAAATGCCCTCTAGGCTCACACATTAAAGATGTACGTAAGTAATCAATTTTAGCCTTAAAAAACTCTTTTTTTTCCTTTATATCGTTGCCTAAGATTTTTGGAATACCACTAACTACTACCCTTGTTGGTGAACCAGCTGTATGCGTGTCTATACACGTAATCATATGAGTAAATCTCATATTGCTCCCTTCCACTTATGCCTATTATTGATTTTAACTCTTAAAAAGCCTTTATATAACTAATTGTATACTTAGCGCGCGCTAAATTCTCCTTTTATGCAGGAAGGTCGGAGCGCGCGCGTCCGTATTATTATTAGCTTCAGTAATTCTACCAACCTTGCTCTTGATTGTTACAAGCGCCGTAACAATTGGACAGCAATTAGGTTAGTTACATTCATCGGAGCCTTATCGGCAAGAGAATACTTGTCAAATACAGATGTGACGATAACACTAGGGAATTCAGCCTGAGTCTTCACTGAGTCTTCACTGGCTGGATCCTTTGTTCACGGCATCTTTTTGGTTATGAATCACAATCCGCGCGCACGGTTAAGCTCAACACGTTACTAAGATATTTCAATTGGACGGCGATATACGCAAACTATTAAATATACCAAAAAACAGTCTTATAGCAAAAAGAGGAATTTGCTGTGCCCCTGCTCGAAGTTACGGATCTGACCAAAAGCTTCGGAGGCTTAGTAGCAGTAAAAAACGTCAGTTTTA
>CAZJXZ010000487.1:0-1689 GCA_964549955.1 uncultured Eubacteriales bacterium | reverse complement strand
GCTTGAATCCAGTCATCGAAAAGAAAATCTGAATCTCTGAGGTTAATATGCTTCATTTCTCCCTTGTCGTTGTAGTCGGCTCCGGAGATATGGATGTGCATCCTCTTCATTGCCTCGCTTCCCAGTTTCTTCTCGATTTTTTTGAGGATGCGGACGAATTCTGTGTAACTGTTGGCTTTTCCTTCCCTGGCATGGATGTGGGAGAAGTCTATGCAGGGAAGCAGTCCTTCCATTTCGCGGCAGAGAAAAAGAATTTCTTCGAGCGAGCCAAACTGCGACCTTTTACCCATGGTCTCCGGCCTGAGAACCACAGGGTTTCTTTCCTGTTTGAGGATGGAGACGATATCCTTCAGGCCTTTTCTGATGTTCTCGTAAGTTTTTTCAGGTGTCATTCGGCCATAATAGCCGGCATGAAAGATGACGCTCTCTGCTCCGCAGGTCTTGGCCATTCTGGCCGAGCTCAAGAGCCTATCCAAACTGGCCAGCCTTTTGCCCTCCTCAGCCGAATTCAGGTTGATATAATAAGGAGCGTGGACACTGAGTTTCACCTGGAAGGATCTTGCTGTTTCTCTGATCTTTTGTCCTGACTCTCCTCCCAGGTTTATCCCTTTGACAAACTCGACCTCCAGGCAGTCAAGACCTAGCTGGGCGATGCGCTGAATTCCAGACAGAGTCGAGGGTAGGGCAGAGGATTTGGGCACACCCGCCGTGCCAAAATGAAGTGCTTTAGAAGCAGACATCCTCGGCCTTTCCACCTTTGGAATTGAGGAATTCGCCCACAATCCTCATGGCGCAGTACTTGCCGCACATGGAACAGGCCGCTGATTTTGATTTCCTTTTTTTCCTGATGTTTTCGAATTTATAAGGGTCGAGCGCAAGTTTCTGCTGCTTTGACCAATCGAGCTTTTTCCGCGCTTTGGATATTTCTAAATCTCTATTCAGAGCGCCCTTGACTCCTTTGACGATGTCAGCAGCATGAGCAGCAATCTTGGAGGCGATAAGGCCTTCTTTGACGTCTTCGACTGAAGGAAGGCCGAGGTGTTCCGAGGGGGTAACGTAGCAGAGAAAATCCGCTCCAGCCGCGGCTGCGATTGCTCCTCCTATGGCTGAGACGATATGGTCGTAGCCAGGAGCAATGTCTGTAACCAGCGGTCCTAAAACATAAAAGGGCGCTTCGTGGCAGACACGCTTCTGCAGCTTGATGTTCATCTCGACCTGGTCGAGGGGAATATGTCCCGGGCCTTCGACCATGACCTGGACATTCTGTTCCCAGGCTCTCTTGACAAGCTCCCCAAGGGTCAAGAGCTCTTCGATCTGAGGCCTGTCGGTCGCATCCAGAATCGAGCCAGGCCTGAGTCCGTCTCCGAGGCTCAGGGTGACATCGTATTTAAGTGCGATTTCAAGAAGGCGGTCGAAATGGGCAAAGAGAGGATTTTCCTTCTGGTTGTGAATCATCCAGGCAAGGTGGAAGGCTCCGCCTCGAGAGACAACATCAGCCACCCTTCCCTGTTTTTTTAAGCGGTCGATGGCTTTTGAAGTCAGGCCGGCATGGACGGTCATGAAATCCACTCCATCCCTCGCTTGAGCCTCGATAACTGAGAAGAGGTCATCTTCTTTCATGTCGACGATCGAGCCCCGCTCTTCGATGGCTGCGATGGCCGCTTCATAGACAGGCACTGTGCCCAAGGG
>CAZJXZ010000486.1:0-1698 GCA_964549955.1 uncultured Eubacteriales bacterium | reverse complement strand
GAGCTTCAACGGCCACTTTTTTGGTGCGGTCGGCAAAGAGGCGGATGACTAAGTCGATGGCCTGCTGGGCGCCGTTGGTGATGAGCATCTCTTCCTCGGAGACTGAGATTCCGTGGAGGCGAAGCCGGCGGGCGATGAGCCGGCGAAGCGGAAGGTATCCTTTGTATGTTCCGTATTCCAAGGACTCTGGACCGTGCACCTTGATGACATGCCTGAGACATCTCCGGAATTCAGCGAGGGGATAAAGTCGAGGGTCAGGGTCGAGTTGAGAGATGTTCAGGGCTTTGTCGTTGAATTTTGAGCCTACCGGCCTTTCCGGTGAATAACGCAGGAATAATTCATAGAGTTCTCTGGAAGCATTGTTCGCTGCCTTTTCCCAGGGGATGAGGCTTTTCCTCTCAGGGCTGTATTCGGCCTCTTTTCGCCGCTTTTGAACTCTGTTGTAGGAGCCTGGCCGGCTCTGGAGGTATCCTAGCGCCTGGAGCTCTTCGTAGGCGCGGACAACCGTGGTGCGGTTCACCCCTAGTTTTTTTGCCAGGATTCTGGTCGAGGGCAGGGGCTGGTCGATTCCGATCGCATCGTGGTCGATGAGAACCTTAATCTCTTCGATGATTTGTTTGTAAACGGGCTTCGGACTTTCTCTATTGATTTTTAAAAGCATGGCAGGGCTCCAAAATTTTGATTTCCCTCCAAACATAATTCTAAAATTGGCCTTCGTCAACAGCCAATTTTAATTAATAATTAGCCATCCAATTTTAAATCGCGGACTATGGATTTTAAGGGAAGTGATTGCTCTTTCAATAAAATTGATTTGTCATGGCGATGCGGCAATCTCTATTCACTCAAGATGGAGAAGACTGTTCCGGCAAAGCGAGGAATCTTCAGGGTAATCAATGATGTTTTAAAGGTAACTCCAAATTATTTTTCTCAGAGCAGGCTTTTTAGATAGGCGATGTTGCGCTCGAGCTCCGGCTTGGAGCAGAGCCGACCGTGCCCGGGGACAAGAGTGTCAAAATCCAACAGCTTCAGCCTTTCAAGCTGGGAAATCCAGATTTTCCATTCTGCCGGCCCGCCAAATCGAGTTGTTAAATTCATCCCCTCATAGACCGTATCACCGGCAAAGAGTGTCCTCGATTTCGGATGAAAAACACTGATTTCATCTTGTGCATGGCCGGGAGTCACAAGCAACTGGATTTCCTCATTGTCAATCTTCAAAATTGTGTCCTGGTCGATTACCTGGTCCGGCACTGAGAGGATGATATCTCCGAAGATACGATCTCCTTCTTCAGGGCTCAACTGACTCCTTTGGATGATGAAGCGCTTATACTGGCCTTTGTCATCCTTGAGCTGTTCTCCGACTCCGCGGTGAGCGATGACTTCAGCTCCTTTCTCCTTGAAAACGCGCATGCCGAAAACGTGGTCGGAATGGTGGTGAGTAAGAATCAAGTAGATATTCTCGCTTCCCCGGGCCCTCTCGCTGGTTATATTCCATAGGTATTCGGCCGAAGCGATTGTCATCCCGGAGTCGATAAAGATTATGCTTTTTGCGGTGAAGATAATTCCGGCGCTGACGCCAGCGCCCCTACCTGCAGAATGATACAGGTTAGTGATGGCGTAGGCATTTTCTGTTAATTTATGGACCTCAGGCTTTCCCAGCCCCGGCCTAGCGAGGGCCTCTTCGCCAGCTTCGAGAATCTT
>CAZJXZ010000485.1:0-1715 GCA_964549955.1 uncultured Eubacteriales bacterium | reverse complement strand
ATAGAGCAGAATAACAGCGAGCGTTCCGAACAGCAAGGAATAAGGAACATTGCGCTTCGGATTCTTGAATTCGCCAGCTGCAAGGGTGATCGTTGTCCAGCCGTCGTAGGCCCATAAAACGGAAACCAGGCAAAGACCGAAGGCAGTGGTCAATTCCTTTGTCCAGCGGGCAGGCCACCATGGTATTAAATTCGCGCCGCTTCCTTTGTGCGAGAAAAAGACGGCTATAATCAAGGAGGCCAAGGCCGCGACTTTCGCCGCTGTGAAGATATTCATCACCCAGCCAGCGAACTTCACGCCCCAAACATTGACCCAGGTGACGACGCCGATCGTGATCAAAGCAGCAACCTGAATCCAGCCGAAGGCAAACTCCAGAGGATGGCCGAAAATCGAAAAGGAGTATTTGAGGATCGAGCTCTGCGGCGAAAGCGCAGGGATAAAATATCCGAGATATGTGGCAAAGGCCACGGCGATTGCAGCCACAGAGCCAGCGGTGTTGATGAAAAAATGGTTCCAGCTGAAAAGGAAGGCCCAGAGGCGTCCAAAGCTGTGCCTGAGGTAGACATAAGCCCCTCCTGCTTCTGGGAGCAAAGAGCTCAGTTCAGCCAGGCTCAGGGCGCCGAACAAGACCAGAAATCCACCAAGAATCCAGACCAACAGGATGGGGCCCAGGGCCTGAAGACGGCCTGCGATCAAGGCCGGAACGATGAAGATGCCTGAGCCGATGATCATCCCCATCTGGATGGCGATGCCCTCGCGCAGTCCGAGGCCGCGCACAAGCTGCGGCTGCGTCGTCTGCGCTGGTCGCTCTTCCACGGTCGGCTTCCCGATTAATCCCAAATAAAGATAATTCAAAAATATATGCTTGCGGAAAATCCAAGTCAAATCAGAAAATTCGATGCAAGGATATTAATCTAATCCACTTTTAAAATTTAATTAACACACGAGGTGTGGCAGGAAAAATTTTACACTTGCCAGAGGGATTGGCTGGGGTCGGGCTTGAACACCTTAGTGCGTGCTTCCTCGATCATGTTGGCCACCAGCAGGTTCCAGCTGATGAAATTGGGAGCAGCAAGGGGGGCCCCTGTATCGGCATGATAATTCTCGTGCATCATCTTATTCTTGGCTAGATCAGCGAGACACAGCCGGGTGACTCGCTCGGCCACTTGGATTGCGGCTTCATTGTATCCGTAGTGAATTAAAGCGTGCATGAACATCCAGTTGGCAGGCGCCCAGATAGGTCCCTGCCAGTTAGAGTAAGGCTTAATTACGTTCTCATTATTATAGAGCGGCTCGTCGGCTGCCAAAGAGCGAATTCCGTGCGGAGCCCAAAGTTTCTTTGGGTCGAGCACATAGCGCTCTATCATGACCTGCGCTCGTTCTTTTGAGGCCAGTCTCGCCCACAACGGCAGCTGGTTGCTGTAGGTTATGCAACGGACTCGCTTCTTCTCGACGGCATCATAATTGTAATAAGTGCTGTCGGCTGAATCCCAAAGGTGGGTGTTGACTGCTTCGCTGAGGCGGTGGGCCCGTTCGCGGAAAGCATTAGCATCTTCCTGCCTGCCGATTCGGTCAGCGACCAGAGCCACGGCTCGATAATCAAGAACCATGAAGGCGTTGACATCGGCTCCGGCCATGCTGTTGTGGTAGCGAAGGACAAGGGCCGGATTGTTGTCAGCGCCTGACTCCATGCTGTCCCACCACTTGACGAGACC
>CAZJXZ010000484.1:0-1733 GCA_964549955.1 uncultured Eubacteriales bacterium | reverse complement strand
GTCGAGGAACCATGCCCGCTCAGCCTTCCATACGGTCTTCTCGACACCCAGCCTGGTCCTTAGCAAGTTTTCCATCACGGCAAAAAAAGATGGTTTATTCATATTCTTCTAAAACATAGCCGGCAATGAAAGGGCCGGATGATTTTTTTTGGTGATGTGTTCCAAAACTTCCTTCTCGGTTATGGCTGCTGTCTCATCTGCAATTCTATCCGGAAAGTCTTCTATGCCATGCTTTTCGCCAATTTCACGCAAGACAGGCTCCATCTCTTCCTTGAGCGATTTATTCATCCAGACAATCCGCCTGGCTCCTCCCTCGGCGCTCACGAATTTTTTACTGCCTATGTAATGTTTGCTGTGGCCGATGAATCCCGGCGTCTGCACTCCGCCGCCGACTGTTCCGGCCAAAGTGGAAAACTTCATGCCGATCGGGGTCATGCCCACATAATCACGGTAGACGGTCATTATGCCGTTGGTTGAAGGAAGAACGCAAGAGATGCACTCGAAGCAGCCGCAGGAAGTCATCGGGTGCTCGATGATGCAGTAAGCGTTGAAAACATCCAAAGTCTTATGCGAGCTTCTGTAGACAAACTCATTGACTCCCTGCCACTGGCCTTTTGCGGCGTCAATGGCTTTTCCTTTTTTCACAGGCTGATTGGGTCCTGTCGGAGTTATCTGATAGGCGGCTTTTCCGTCCAGCCAGTTGTAGGCTCCGCAGAGCCCTGAGCGCTCGGGCGTTATGATGCAGACATGATTGGGAGCAAACGACTGGCACAAGGTGCAGGAGTAAAAAATATCGACAGCTTCGTCGGTCATGTCTGCCAGCCTGGCGTCACGCTGTTCATAAGCCTTACGGGCGATGGGAATGAGCTCCAGGATCTCCTTCTCGCAGCTGTAAATTTTTATCTGAGCCTTGTCGAATATTTTTCCGAACTCTCCATGAAGCTTGGCGTGGATGATGGAGCCGAGATGTTTGAATTTAAAGCCCTTTTCTTTCGCCTCTTTGCTGATTCTCAGCCAGGGGATGTCGCGCTGGCCCATGTGAAAGATTCCGTTGGCGCAGTTGATGAAGTCGTGGATATGGCGCTCCAGAATTGGCTCAAAATCAGGCTGCATCTCCCGGCCGGCCACATCGACCCAGATGGCAAAGGGAATCTTGCTTCCTTCCTCGACCTCATCAATCTCAGGCCCAATAATTTCAATTCTTCCGTCTTCGACCTCATCCAGCTCTTTTGTCGTCAGGTATTCAAACCCAGGCTGCGTCTGTCCGCCCAGCTCAACAAACATCTCTTCCTTTCTTATCCTTTCGCCCTGAAAGGCAGGCCCGAAAGGAACAGGGATGGGGACCTTGGTCACGGTGATTTTTAAGCCCCTGACCTCTATGGCCTTGGAGACAATTTTTTCCAGGCTTACTGGGGAAACGACATGTTCGTAAGTGCAGATGCCTGTGGGCAGAATCTGGTCGATGTCGGTCTCGGAAATGGTGGGAAAGCCGTAGTTTATCGCTCCTGCTGCCTGGGCATGCTTTTCATCATCCACAGGACCGAGGGCAAGGACAAAAGCGAAGACTCTGTTTTTGTTGTAAAGCAGGACCCGGCGGAAGTCGCCAGGCTGAACCCCGCCGAAGGAAAGAGCCACCCTTGTGGCAAAGCCGAGAGAATGGATGCAGGCTGTGACGTCCTCGCCAAAAGGGACGAGCCTTGTCGGCCATCCCATCTGGATGCCTTCTTCTTGGA
>CAZJXZ010000483.1:0-1742 GCA_964549955.1 uncultured Eubacteriales bacterium | reverse complement strand
ACAGTGAGATTGGTAAAACTTCCTCCGCCCCCATGAACGCCCCGATAGGAACGGCTTCCAGCGCGAACAAAGAGTAAGTTTGTACCCATAGACTCGAATCTTTTTTCAAGGTCTCTTCTTGCTCCCTCACCGATGCTGACCGTGGCGATGACTGCTCCGACGCCGATGATAATGCCCAAGGCTGTGAGGAAAGAGCGCATTTTATTACGGCCTAAAGCCCTTAAGGCCACACGAATCGTCCTCAATATTTTCATTTCATAACTCCTTTATCTCTATAAAATTCTCAAGAATGGTCATCAATCTTCTCTTGTTATCTCGCCGTCTCTGAGGTATATCCTGCGGTGAGCAGCCTGAGCCACTCCGGAATCGTGGGTGACCAGAATGATGGTGATTCCCTTCTCTTCATTGAGCTTTTTGAAAATTTCGATAATTTCTTTTCCTGTCTTTGAATCCAGGTTTCCAGTTGGCTCGTCGGCGAGCAGCAGGGGTGGGTTGTTGACCAGGGATCGGGCTATGGCCACTCTTTGCTGTTCTCCTCCAGAGAGCTGGTTTGTGCGGTGAAGTTCTCTTCCTTTCAGGCCGACTGAAGAAAGGGCTTTATAAGCCAAATCCCTCGCGTTCTTGCTCGGGATGTTTGAATAGAGAAGGGGAAGTTCGGTATTTTCCAGGGCTGTTGTCCGAGGAAGGAGGTTGAACGTCTGGAAGACAAAGCCGATTTTCCTGTTCCTGATGCCAGCCAGCTTGTTCTTGTCTAGAGTGGATACCTCTTCTCCGTCTAGGATATATTTTCCCTCTGTCGGCCGGTCCAAGCAGCCGATGATGTTCATCAAGGTTGATTTGCCAGAGCCAGAGGGTCCCATGATGGCTATAAAATCTCCTTGTTTAATCGCGTAGGAAACGCCAGCTAAGGCATTAACCTGGATATCTCCGACTTTGTAGATTTTAGTTATTTTTTCCAGTTGGATAAGGTTGTTATTGCTGTTAACCATCTTCTTCCCTTCCTTTTTTATTGCGGGTCAAACATAAATCTTAAAACCTGAACATCATGCCTCTCGGCGGTCCTTGAGTTTGGCTTTGCGTACCAGCCACTCCGGTTATCACCAGCTGGCCTTCCTTCAAGTCTCCCCAGACAACCTCTGTGAAGCTGTTATCAGTGACTCCGGTTCTTAGGAAAACTGGCTTAAGTTTTCCGTTTGCATCCTCTATCCAGACCCGGGCAGGTCCTCTTCTCGCCTGTCCTCCAGAAGCGCCCGAGCCTCCCATCATAAAGGGTTGTTGTCCTTCTCCTCCACCAGGCCTCTGGCCGCCTTGCCGCTGGGAGCTAAAGCCTTCGGACCGAGGAGCTCCAGCCTGTCGATTTGAACTACCGCTTCTATCACCCATTCTTGCCGCAAATTCTTGCCGCATGCTTTCCATGATTTTTTTCATTTCTTCTGCTGATAGATTGGGGTTGAACCTAAGGGCGGAGTTCGGAACACGCAAAGCGTTCTTGGCTTCTCCAGTGATGATCGAAACCGTGGCTGTCATTCCTGGCAACAGTTTCAGCTCAGGATTCTTGACCTCGACGACGGTTGTATAGGTGACGACATTCTGGACGACTTCCGGAGAATACCTGACTTGCTTGACTATTCCGGCAAAGCGCTCTTCTGGAAAGGCATCGACCGTGAATCTGACATTCTGGCCTTCTTTGACTTTCCCGATATCCGCTTCATCCACGCTGCATTCGACCTGCATTTGAGTCA
>CAZJXZ010000482.1:0-1743 GCA_964549955.1 uncultured Eubacteriales bacterium | reverse complement strand
GCCTGCGTGTTTTTGAACCCACTGACCTGAGCCTTCAAACGGCTTTCGAACTACTTCGCCTTCGCTTGTTTGAAGAGAAGAGAGCTTTGGTTTCTTTGGTCTTGCTTTTTTAGGATGAAAATGATAAATTTTTTGCTAATTTTAGGCTCTGATTTTCGAGATGATCAGTATTGATTCCAGCTTTGTAATTGTATTTCTAATTGTCTGGATACTTGTCTTTGCCCTTTCCAAATTATTCTTTAATCCCTTGCGAAGAATTATGAAAGAGCGTGATGATAGTATTCAAGGAAACAAAGAAGCGTTTAGAAAAACGATGGAAGATTTTGAGCAGACGGCATCTGAGATCGAGAAAAGGGTCAGATCCGCGGAGGCTCAGTCTCTGCAGATAAAGGAAAAATTTGAGCGTGATGCCCTAGAGCAGAGAGAGAGAATTATTGCCGAAATAAGTGCCGAATACAGGGCTCAGGTTGAGAAAGCGAAAGAAAAGTTGGAAAGTCAGACTGAAGCCTTGAAAGAAGAGCTGAGCTCTCAAGCTGAGCGCTTGGCAAAAAGGATTGAACAGAAGCTTTTACAATGATGAGAGAGAATAAAAAGATTCTCGTTATTCTTTTAATCGTTCCTTTGCTTGTCTTCATCTCTCCTGCGGAAAAAGACCAGCCATCAAAAAATGTATTGGATTTTTTGGGCAAAACCATAAATTTCCTTGTCCTCTTTGGCGGGTTGGCCTATCTCCTTTTCAAACCGATTCAAAATTTTCTGGGCAAGAGGGCAGAGAATATTAGGCGTTCTTTGCAGGAAGCAGAGGACTCAAGAAGAAAGGCCGAGAATAAACTCGGTGAAGCCCGAACCCGCTTGGCCGGCCTGGAGCGGGAGCTGGAAAAAATCAGAGAGAGGGCAGAGAGTGAAGGCCAAGGCCTTAGAGAAAAGATTGTCCAGCTCGCCGGGCAGGAGGCAGAGAGAATCAAGTCATTCGCCCGGCAGGAAATTGAAATGCTCTCCCAGGCTGAAACCCAGCATCTCAAGGAATACACGACAGAGCTGGCTGCAGCTTTGGCCGCAGAGATGGTAAAAAAGAAGCTGAGCCCAAAAGACCAATCTCAACTTATCGATAAATCAATCGAAAGACTGGCGAGACTCTATGAAGAATCAGATTCTGATCAAAAGATACACCCAAGGATTAATTAATTCTGTCAAGGATGAGACAGAATTCTCGGTTCTTAGCAGGGAAATCTCTGGTTTCTCAGAGCTTCTTCAAAGCCAGGAGGAGTTTAAGAATGCCCTGAGCAGCGCTTTTCTTCCGTTGAATAAGAAAAAGCAGATTGCAGAAGAGATCCTGGTCAAAGAGTCTGTGGCCAGAAAAACTCTGAGGTTTATTCTCCTCCTGGTGGAGAAAATGCGCATCGAACTCTTGCCCGAGATCGTGAAATCCATGCCGGAAGCGTGGAATGAAAAGAAGGGAATTTCCACTTTTGAAGTGGCCTCTGTTGTTCCGCTCAGCGAAAAGCAGAAGAAGACGCTTCAAGAAAAATTAGCGATGCTGGAGAAGAGAGCTGTTTCTTTAAAATACAGAATAGACCCGGAGCTTGTTGCCGGCCTCTGGATAAAAAAAGGAAACATAGTTTACGATGTCTCGCTCAGGGGGAGTCTGACCAAGCTCAAAGAAAGGATCATCGAAGGGTAAAGAAGAATGGAAATCAAAGCCGATGAAATAAGCAGAATCATTCAGCGCCAGATTGAAGGCTA
>CAZJXZ010000481.1:0-1745 GCA_964549955.1 uncultured Eubacteriales bacterium | reverse complement strand
TCACATCCTTGGCTTGAGATAATCTATTGATATCTCACTTTTTCTTTTGCGGACTTCTTCAAGAAGCTTTTGCAGTGTTTTCTTAATCAGAGTCACGTTCGCACAGAGAATAGCGAACATGACAAAGACCCCGACTGTGACAAAAATAATCGCGGCGATAATAATTATGGAGAAAATAGTTATGTTTCCAGTCAGCCCGCTCATTTGAAACCTCCATTTAGCCCTCGACTAATTTAGTCGATTTAAAATAAAGAAAATGATTGAGAACCGGAAGTTGCCGTGAAATTTTCCTATTAAATTCAGATTATTGCTGAAAAAATTAAGGAAAACTCTTATTCCACTGAAAAAAGGAGGGAGCCGGCTTCCACAGAATCACCGGCCTTGGGAACGATTTTTGTCACTATCCCTGACTGGGGAGACTTTATCTCATTCTGCATCTTCATCGCCTCTAAAACCAAAACAGCCTGTCCTTCCCCGACTCTTTCTCCTTCCTTGACAAAAACCTTGATGATTCTTCCTGGCATCGAAGTCACGATATCCCTCTTGCGGGGCCTCACCCCTTCCCTTCCCAGAATCTGAGAGACTGACCTCTTCTCGACCTTGAAAAATCTTCCGTTGACATAAACGGAATAAGATAAAGTGTTGGAATTGATGATCACCTCATGAATTTTGCCATCTATATTCAAAAGGACTTCATCAGAAGTTATAAACTCAGCCGAAACGCGATGTTTTTTCTTCCCGATGGAAACAAGGATTTCATTCGTTGATTTTTCTTCAAGGCTTAGCTTGAATTCTTTGTCGTCAATCCAGAATGAGAGATTCATCTTAGAGCCTGTTGTTAAAGCTTTGCAATCTCCCTTGAAACTTCCAGTTGCTCCCTCTTTTCTGAGGAAGAGGCGTGGAAACCGCTTTCCTCTCCGAATAGACCTTGATTCCAGCAGCAATCAAGGCAATTTCCCTCTCTGCCGGCTGCGCGCCGTCTCTCTCCTTTTCCAGGTTGGAGATGAAATGGGTGTTATATTCACCTGCGCGGAACTTGGGATGGAGGAGGATGCGCTTGAAAAAAGGAATCGTGGTCTTTATGCCATAGACCTGGTATTCGGACAACGCTCTGAGCATGCGATGGATGGCTTCCTCTCTTGTCCTTCCCCAGACGATGAGCTTGGAAAGAAGGGGGTCGTACTCCATCGGAACTTCATACCCTTCATAGACTCCGTTATCATCCCTGACACCCAGCCCGCCCGAAGGCGTGCGAAGATAGACAATCTTTCCTGGCGAAGGCATGAAGTCATTGTCCGGGTCCTCGGCATAGATCCGGCACTCCAGGGCAAATCCATTGGGCTTGATATCTTCCTGGCGGAGACTCAAAGGAAGCCCGGAGGCAATCTCAATCTGAGCTTTGGCCAGGTCCACTCCTGTGACCATCTCAGTAACCGGATGCTCGACCTGGAGCCGGGCATTCATCTCTAAAAAATAAAAGTTCTTATTCTTATCGACAACAAATTCCACTGTGCCCGCATTCCTGTAGCCTACAGCAGCTGCTGCCTTGACCGCTATCCGTCCCATCTGGCGGCGAATCTCGTCATTGATGAAAGGAGAAGGAGTCTCCTCTAAGACCTTCTGATAACGCCTCTGAATAGAGCATTCCCTCTCGCCCAGATAAACAATGCTGCCAAAATTATCGGCAAGAATTTGAATCTCGATATGGTGCGGCTCCTCGAGGTATTTTTCAATATAGACCGAAG
>CAZJXZ010000480.1:0-1747 GCA_964549955.1 uncultured Eubacteriales bacterium | reverse complement strand
TCCAGACTAAAGCCGCAAGAACGATTACTCTCGCTGAATATCTCGGAGTTATCATCAGCTCCCTCGGCGCTTATTCTTTATTGAATGATGAAGTCGCTCCCAACCATGGATGTCTCGCCGCTCGCCTTGTCCTCGGCGACAAGATAGAACGTGTATTCATCAGGCTCCACGCTGGGGACCTGGAAGCGGATTAAATAAGTCTTCAGGTTGAGCTCTTCTTTCTCATTGATGATGGTCATGGGAATATGAATCTCCTCCATCGTGGCTTTGTCAAACAGGAATGCGGAGAGCTTAATCCCTGCTGCCGGGCGGCCGGCAACGATGCAGCGGACCGCGGCCAAGATCTCTGTGTTTCTCAGCAGCGTCTTATCCACGTGAGGCGCATATTGGGCCGTGTCGATTGAAAAAACGTTCGCAATGGAGGGCAACCCTGCTTTGCCGACGTGATTCTTGTAGCTATCTCCTTTCATGTAAAGCGCCCTTGTCTCAGGCCTGAGCAAAAGAGGCTGGAGGAGCTGAACAGCCTTTTCTTTTTGCTCTGGGATGACAGCCGTCGAGGAGGCCATTGCGCTCGCGCCTGTTTCCAGGTCGCGGATGATGACCCGGCAATTGTAGGCGCCAGGCAAGATGGACATGAACGAATAGAGAAAGGCGCTTTCTTGGGTAATCTGGGAGAAGTCCTCCTCAATCCGCTTGAGCTGGGCAATTTCGCCCGCTGCGTTGAAGACGAGGCTGATGACCTCTGCTTTCTTTCCAGATATTTCCTTTATCTTCCGCACCGGGATATCGGCTATGAGGCAGAGGTTGTTCTTTTTTTCGAGCGAGCAGGTCAAAGCGGTCATCAGGAATCGAACCGGTGTCTGCAGTCGAGGCTGGTCGGACAGGGCTAAGTCAAGGAGATGCAGCTCTTTCTCCAGGTCAGAATATTCGCCAAAGGGCTTCGGGTTAAAATAGCCGGCTTGAGCACTGACCTCACACCCCGGCCGGTTGACCTTCACCTTGATCTTGTGATACTGGCCGTCCCATTGCTCGTTGATGTAATAGCCAAGGACATAGTACGACCCGGTCAGGTTCTGAATCTTTTCAGCATGCTGCTCATGGTTAAAGATGTTGGCGAAGTACCGGCCGCCAGTGGCATCCGCCATTTTTTGAAGAATCGGGGCGCCTGTCTCCTGCTCAGGAGTCTCCGTGATCGGGTTCGCTTTCAGAGCGTAGACCACGACGTTCGAGGTCGCCAATTCTTTTAATAAATCTTCGTATTTATTCCGGAATTCGAAAGACTGCAGCGCCGGGCCAGGAATGCCCCCGGAGAAGAAGACGAGGTATTTCTGGCCGGATATGTAGCGGAGCGCCTGGGCGAAAGCTGATAGGCTTTTGACGAAGTTCAACTCCTGCCGGCCAGCGCTCAAGAAGCTGGCGCCAGCTTTAATTTCTCCTGTGGTGTCAGCAGCGCCTCCAGCTTCTAAAGCCGCGTTGTATTTGTAACGCAGATCCTCGACTGTGCCCAATGCATCGCGCAAACTGAACCTTTCCACGAGCTCCCGGACTTTCTTATGGTCGGTAGTCATGAATTCATGAATCTGAAGGCGTTTTATTGCCGAATATGAAATCACACCAACCTCATCCGAGGGCTGAAGCCGGGTATCGATGAAATTCAAGGCCGCTTCCCGAATTTTCCGTGCGCCATCAGCGTTGGTGTAGGCGAAATCGAAAAAGAGGAAAAACTTGCGGCTCAGCAGCGGGGGAG
>CAZJXZ010000479.1:0-1755 GCA_964549955.1 uncultured Eubacteriales bacterium | reverse complement strand
TCCCGCGTCCGATGAGCAGGTTGAAGATTCCCTTGAGCCCATGGTCAGCCATGACTTTGTTGCAGACAGTCTGGACAGCGATGGCTGTGAGCGGAGCGTCAGAAGAAGGCTTCCAGACCACTGTATCACCGCAAGCTGCGGCTATGGCTGTGTTCCACGACCAGACAGCAACAGGAAAGTTGAAGGCAGTGATGACACCTATCGCTCCCAGAGGATGCCACTGTTCGTACATCCGATGCGCAGGCCGCTCGGAATGCATGGTCAGGCCGTAGAGCTGGCGGGAGAGGCCTACGGCGAAATCGCAAATGTCGATCATCTCCTGAACCTCGCCTATTCCTTCGACTTTGATCTTCCCCATCTCCAGAGTGACCAGCTCCCCCAGAGGCTCCTTTAATTCCCTCAGCGCCTGGCCGAGGTCGCGGATGAGCAGTCCTCTTTTCGGAGCAGGAATCATTCGCCAGGATTTGAAAGCTTCAACAGCCTGGCTGACGACCTGCTCGTATGTCTTTTCTGTGGCCTGGATAATTTTGGCTATAGGCTCTCCAGTGGCAGGGTTGTAAGAGACAAGCTCCTGGCCGTGCTTGTCTTCGAACCAAGCTCCTTCGCCAGAACAAGCTCCAATATTGACCTCCTTAATTTGCAACTTTTTCAGAAGATTCTTCATTTCTCTCTCCTTGTAGATTTATTAGCGATTTCTAAGCGACCTTTATTTCTCCCTCATGAAAGGATAGCGGTAATCCTTGGGAGGATTAAGATTTTCTTTGACGGCCCTGGCGCTTGTCCAGCGGAGAAGGTTCAAGTAAGAGCCTGCTTTGTCGTTCGTCCCAGAGGCTCTTGCCCCGCCAAAGGGTTGCTGGCTGACAACGGCTCCTGTGGGCTTGTCGTTGATGTAAAAATTTCCGGCTGCGTGGCGGAGAGCGGTAAAGGCTTCGATTATCGCTTTTCTGTCGTTGGCAAGGATTGAACCGGTGAGGCCATAAGGAGAAGTGGAATCACAGAGCTTGAGAGTCTCCGTGTATTCAGCTTCTGGATAAACATAGATGGTTAAAACAGGGCCGAAAATCTCTTCCTGTATCAGCTTATGCTTGGGGTCGGTGACAACGACCAGAGTCGGCTCGACAAAATATCCTTTCGAACCGTCATATTTCCCGCCGTGAATAATCTCGGCTTCTTTAGACTTCTTGGCATACTCAATGTATCCGACGATACTCTCGAAGGCGAGCTTATCGATGACCGCGCCCATGAAATTTGAAAAATCTGTTATATCGCCCATTTTGATTGTCTTTATCTCGTCGAGCAATCTTTTCTTGATGGCCGGCCAGAGGTTGGAGGGGATATAAGCCCGGCTGGCTGCTGAACACTTCTGCCCTTGGTACTCAAGGGCGCCGCGAATCAAAGCCGTGACCGCAGCTTCGACATCGGCAGAGGCATGGACAAAGACAAAGTCCTTGCCGCCTGTCTCTCCGACAATCCTGGGATAGGTCCTGTAATTCATGATGCTGCGGCCAATCGTCTTCCACATATCCTGAAAGACAGAGGTGCTGCCCGTGAAATGGACTCCGGCCAGCTGCGGCTTCTCGAGCACTGGGTCTCCGACATAGCGGCCTGGCCCGGGAATGAAGTTAATCACGCCGCCAGGCAGCCCAGCCTCTTTCCACAACTGGGTCAGAAAATAGGCCGAATAGACCGCAGAAGAGGCTGGCTTCCACAAAACGGTGTTGCCCATCATCGCCGGCGAGGTTGGCAGATTGCCGG
>CAZJXZ010000478.1:0-1763 GCA_964549955.1 uncultured Eubacteriales bacterium | reverse complement strand
CAGGCGCAGAAGAATGAGCCCTGGCCTCTCAAGCTGAGCTCTGTGCTTTATCGCCTGGAGCAGAAGGGGAGTGTGGCCAGGGTCATGATTTCCAATCCCCAGTCAGCCAATTCCCTGGATAATCAGGTCTTCGATGATTTTAGGGCTTCTTTCAAAAGAGCGAATGAGGACAAGAACGTCCAGGTTATCATTTTTGACTCTGCGCCCATAAAGACTTTTATTGCCGGGGCCAATGTTCCTTATTTCATAAGGCGCATAAGGGAAAACAAATTTCAGGAGCTGAAGGAGGATGTCGCGCGCTGGCACGATATTCTCTTCCATAGGATGACAGGCAGCGGCAAGCCAAAAGTGGCGGTTGTCGATGGAGCAGCCTTTGGCGGGGGAGTGGAAGTGGCACTTGCCTTTGCCTATGACCCAGATTCTGTGGTCATCATCACCGACCGCACATCTTTCGCTTTCCCTGAGACAAGGCTCGGAATCTATCCTGGAATGAGAGGGACCTTGCTCCTTTCCCAGCTTATTTATAGGGCGACTGGCGATGCTGAGCTGGCTGTGGCCTTGAGCCGGTATTATATTCTGGCCGGCGGGACAGCGACCTCATCGCCGCGAATGATTAAATATTTAGGCCTTGCCGATTTTCTTGTCCCGGCCCGCAAGAGAGATGAAGCGGCAGAGGTTGTGGTTGAGGCCATCATCAAGAATGGCGGCAAGCCTCTGCAGGCCGAGCAGCTTCAATCCTTGAAGATTGAGGAGCTTCCTTCAGCGCTCACTTTTGAAGAAAAAGAGGAAATACGCTGGATGAAGGATTTATTCCTCAAGCCGGATATCGTTCCCACTCTCTATGCTTATGGCCGGGGCCAGGCTGATATCTTTCTTTCAGGCGCAAGCAAAGAGTATGCGCAGCGGATAGCCCGCAGAGTCGCCAACAATTCGCTTCACGCCGTGTTTATGGCTGACTGGCTGATAAGCAGGGGCTTTGATGGATTCCTCAAAGGCAAATCCATCGAGGAGCTGGCTCAATGGGAGCTGGAGAATTATCTTCTGCTTTTCTTCCGGCATCCGGATGCCCTCGAAGGCCTGACCGCTCTTGTCGAGAGGCGCTTCCCTGAGTTCAACCGCCGGTATCCTTTTTAAAAATGAAGCTTCGCTGTTCAACAGGATGATATAATGAGATGCGTCGAGACAATATTTAACATCCTTGCGATGAGCAGAACGAAGAAGCAATCCGACGAAGTCGTTGCGAGGAGCGGAGAAGATTCCTCGCTTTGCTCTGAACAGGCTGGGCAATCTCATCAAACTAATAGATTGCCATGCTTCCTCCGGTCACTCGCCATGACAGTTCAATAAGATTGATTGCTTTTATATTACTTAGAAAATAGAATTTTCATCGTTCTTGGTTATGTACCAATGGTGAAAAATCTGTTTGAAAGGGAGGAATAAAATGGATCTGGATGGAAAGGTTGCCCTTGTCACCGGTGGAAGCATGGGCATCGGAACAGCTATTTCTCTCGACTTAGGCCAGAACGGCGCTGATGTGGCTTTGACCTTTCGCAAGCATGAAGAGGAAGCGAAGGCGGTTGTGGAGAAGATAAAAGCCATGGGCCGCAGGGCAAAGGAATACAAAATCGACGTCTCTGATTTTGGCGCGGTTCAGAACTTGGTTAAAGATGTCCTGAATGAATTCCACCGCCTGGATATCCTGGTCAATAATGCCGGAATGAACTGGGATGGAGTTGTCTGGAAGATGAGCGAAGAGCAGTGGG
>CAZJXZ010000477.1:0-1773 GCA_964549955.1 uncultured Eubacteriales bacterium | reverse complement strand
TTGCCTGGATTCCTTCCTCTCCCAACATGCCGACGCCTGAAACAGCCATCATCTATCCCGGCACAGCGCTGTTCGGGGCTGTGACCCTGAATAGGGGAGAAGGCACGCCTTCTCCCTTTCTTCAATTTGGAGCACCCTGGCTCGATAATACTTCAATCATTAAGAAAGTGGATGGTAAAAATTTCGGAATCGAGCTCGAGGCTGCGGACTATACACCCTGCTCCATTCCTGGAAAAGCGCTCAACCCGCTTTATGTCAACAAAGTCTGCCGTGGAATTAGGGTCAGCATTCATAAAAAAGAGAAATTTTTGTCCCTTCGCTTCGGGCTCGAAATCATAAAAGCCATAAAAGAGCAACTGCCGAATAAGGCTTTCCCTGAATCTCGGTACCTCGACCAGATGTTCGGAACCGACCTGCTGAGCCGCTATATCAAAGGGAAAGCGAGCTACGAAGAAGTGCTGGCTCAGATGGAAAAAGACGAGAAGGCTTTCGAAGAGAAGCGTCAGAAATATTTCCTCTACGATTAGATTCTTTTCTTAAGATTTTTTGTTTAATATTTTTTTCCTCTCTCTGGGCTTTTACATAACCTAATGCTGAATCAGGTGGTTGGAAAAAATGAAATTTGAATTTCCATCTTGAAAATTATTTTTAAAGGGTATATAAGAAATCACAGCAGAGACAAACAAGATTGAGAGCAAGGTTTTAGAAAGGAGCGGACTTTCAGAATTCAATTGGTAAACCAGAAGACAGCTATGAATCTTTTCTCCAACTTCTCCTAGAACTCTCACTTAGATAGAACTTTGATTCGTCGCTGAGGATGAGAGGACATCGAAAGGAGGTGAAGAATTTAAATTAAGGCGAGAAAAGAAATAAAAAACAAGTTTAAAAGCAAAAAAGGAGGAAAAAATCATGAAAAAAATAATGATCTTAGCGACATTCATCCTGCTCTTAGGCGTGATGGGTGCCTACGCTCAGGCCCTTCCTGACCTGGTTGTGGTTAAAATCGAGTGTTCGGCGCCGCAGAGCAAATTGTTATTCAGCGTAGCTAACCGGAGCAATGTTCCTTTGCCAAAAGGATGGAGAGCAGTGGCAGAGGTCTATTTTGAAGGAACAAAGATGGGGGCGGTAGACCTCGGGAGGCCGACATCAGGAAGCATCGAACCTGCAGGCGGAAGCGCCACTTATCTTGTTGCTTTTGATATTACAAAACCCGTCACTGTAAAAGTGATTGTGGATTCAACCAATGACATAAAAGAATCCAATGAGACAAATAATTCCGCTGGAGTAAGCCTGAAGCCATGCGGGGGATTGCCTGACCTCAAGGTGATTCACACCGACCATCAGCCTGCTGGCAATGTTCCCCAGGGTAAAGTCATTCAATTCAAGGTGACCGTCCAAAATTTTGGCACCGGCCTGGCCCCAGGAACAGTCAAGGCAGATGGAAGCACAACATTCGATGGATACATGATTGACATAAGCCTCTCCAAAGAGGCTATCAGAGACCCGGTTAGGCCGAGGATTGTCCCCTCTCCCTATTCATTTGTTGAGGGCATGCTGCTCAAAGGAGGAAGAATAGACCGCACAGTAGATTTGGCTCCTGGAGCATCGAAAGAGTATGTTGTCTCTGTTGAGATACCCAAAGATACTCCTCCTGGCAAATACTGGATCGGCGTATCCCTTGACCCCTACAATAGAGTGGCAGAGGGACCTCCGACAGGAGAAGAAGATAACGCCGTCAACCACGGGATAACGGTTATTAAATAAGGAAGCAGC
>CAZJXZ010000476.1:0-1790 GCA_964549955.1 uncultured Eubacteriales bacterium | reverse complement strand
ACCCTTCCATAACACTCTTGTTGTCTTTAGACTCACAGGCCAGCAGATCAAGGATATCCTCGAGTACGATGTAGAGAGAGGCTGGGACAGGCTCCAGGTTTCCGGCCTTAGATATAGATATTATCCTAAGGGTGCAAGGCCTTATGGAAAGAGAGTGAACTATATCGAAGTCGATGGAGAAGTTTTAGAAAATCATGGCACTCTTCTTCAACCGCAAAAACTCTATACCGTTGTCAGCAATGATTACCTTGTCGGGCATGCCGAGGATAAATACTTTGGCTTCCCTTTGGCTGAGATAAGGGATACCGGTTTTTCTTTGAACCAGACTCTTATGGAATGGCTTGAGAAATACAGAATACTCGATTACAAGCTTCAAGATAGAATCGTAGAAATTAAGTAATCTATAGGCGATCGGCTCCTATGCTCCGCGACTTGCTGCAGCGAATCCATCCCCCCAAAGTTGACTTCGAATTTTTCCTCTGATATAAGGTTTCTAAAAGGGAAATGAAAAAGCTTTTGTGGACAGTCTCGATATTCCTTATCACTATCAGCCTGGTTGTCGCCCAGAGAGTTGAAGTCAAGACTATCGATGGGGTTCAGGTCGTTTTTAACCCAAAAAACCCGGCTCCTCCCAAAGGAACGCCGACAAAACTCATTCTCAAAGAGGAATTCTCCTTGGGAGAAGGCGAAAAAGCAGAGGAAATTTTTTCTGAAATTTCCTCTATCGCTGTCGATGATGAAGGAGACATTTATCTTCTCGACGGAAAGGAAAATAAGATTTTAGTTTTCGACAAAAAAGGAAAATATCTGAGGAGTTTCGGGAAGAAAGGGCAGGGGCCAGGGGAGATGAGCGTGCCGGTCGGAATTCATCTCACTCCAGCTAAAGAGCTTATGGTCGATGATTCATTAAATCGAAAAATTATCTTTTTTTCTCTTGATGGAAGGTTCCTGAGGAACATCTCAACGGCCACATTTTTTAGCTTCGGTGGCGTGGAGCTCGATTCTCAAGGGAATATGGTTGCTCAAGTTTTCATTTTTGCGAATAACAAGATTAATCTGGAAATAAAAAAATTTGATAAAGAGCTAAACCCTCTCTTCACCATCGCCACTTATGATTTTTCGAATATTTTGGTTGGAAAAATCAACCCTTTCAGCTTCTTGACTATTTATAGGGTAAATAAAAATGGCACCATTCTTATCAGCAACCTTGACCAGTATGAAATCAAGGTTTTAAATTCTGAGGGCAAGGTCATAAAAAGAATTTTGAAAGAGTACGAACCAGTCAAAACCACTGAGGAGCATAAGAAAGAGATGCTGGAGAGTCTTCCGCCTGAAACTTCTCCTTTCAAAGACAGGATTGAGTTGCCCAAAGATCTCCCCCCTTATCGCAATTTTTTCCTCGATGAGCAGGGAAGAATATTCGTTGAAACTTTTGAGAAAGGGAAGACGAAGGGAGAACATCTTTTTGATGTCTTTGATGCCCGAGGAAATTACATAGTCAGGATTCCGCTCAAGGGAGAGGAACATCTTATAAAGGGGGAAAAGCTCTATTCCGTTGAAGAAACAGAGGAGGGATTTCAAGTTCTCAAGTGCTACTCTGTCCGCTGGGAAAAATAGTCATGATTTTTTTATTGACCGGCCCTGTTCATTCCGGCAAAACAACCTTGCTCAGAGAAGTTGTCCAGAACCTAAAAAGAGAAAATCTCAATGTTCACGGCTTTTTGAGCGAAGTCATCCTGAAGAACGATAGGATTATCGGCTACGATTTATTCGACCTGAAGGAGGAGAAG
>CAZJXZ010000475.1:0-1798 GCA_964549955.1 uncultured Eubacteriales bacterium | reverse complement strand
GGGAGCCGAGGGGGTATGTCCCCTCGGTCGCAGGGCGCAAGCCCGAGAAGGGGAGTAATCGCTGGGGCAAAGCCCGCGTGCTTTCGATCCACTCTGCCTGAGCTCTTTATTTGACGCCTCTTATTTCACTGTGTTATATACACCTGGATATGAAAAGAAAGCTTCGCTTCTTATTGAAATTCATATCAAAAATATCGACTGAAAAGACTGTAAGCTTTAGAGACGATGGGTAACAACGGCTCCACTGTTTTTATAACCTTTCTCTGGCATATGCATCAGCCTCTCTACAAGAGTCCTGAAGGCGGAAGCTATCTCCTTCCCTGGGTGCGTCTCCATGCCATAAAAGATTACTTTGATATGGCAGCCTTGATCGAGGCAGTCCCTCAAATGCGGGCTGTCATCAATTTCGTTCCCTCTCTTTTTGTTCAACTGGAAGACTATGCCCAAGGCTCTGCCCGAGATCCTTTCTACACCTGCAGCTCGAAGCCTGTCTCCAAGCTCACTGATAAAGAAAAACTTTTTTTGTTGAAAAATTTTTTCACGGTCAATAAGAAAAGAAGAATCGACCCCTCGCCGCGCTACGGCGAACTGTGGGAGAAGAAAGCGCAGGCTGGAAGCGAACCAGAGATGCAATTGAAGAGCTTCGCTCTTAGTGATTACTTAGACCTGCAGGTTCTTTTCAACCTTGCCTGGTCTGGCCCGACTCTTAGAAAAGATGCTCAGGTCGCCTCGCTCCTAGCCAAGGACAGAAACTTCAGCCAAAAAGAAAAAGAGCTCTTGCTGGCCAAGCAGCAGCAATTGATCTCACGCATCATACCGACCTACAAAAGGCTGCAGGAGGAGGGCCGGATAGAGGTTTCTGTTTCTCCTTTCTATCATCCTCTGCTCCCTCTTCTCTGCGATAACTACTCGGCTGAAGAAGCCCAACCAGGGACCACACTCCCTCGCAGCCGCTTCACTTTTCCTGAGGATGCTGAAACGCAGATTCATCTGGCACTTCAGTATTACCGTCAATTGTTCAAAAGAGAAGCCCGAGGAATGTGGCCGCCAGAAGGCGGTGTCAGTAACAAAGCCCTGGAACTGGCTATAAGACAGGGGCTAAAATGGGTAGCGACGGATGAGTCAATCTTGGCCAAATCTACGTCAGCGGGCAGGGATATCGCCAAGGAGACCAAGAGCTTCTTCTCCGCAGAAAAAATGTGTTCTCCTTATAAATATAAAACTCAGCAGGGAGAGATTGCGATATTCTTCCGCAACCAGGCCCTTTCCAATCTCATCAGCTTTGTCTATTCCTCATGGGAGGAAGAAAAGGCGGCTGACGATTTCTACCGGCGGATCATCGCCTTGAAAAGCTCCTTGATAGAAGGTCCAGGGCCATACCTCATCTCCATCATCATGGACGGTGAGAATGCCTGGGAATATTTTCCTAAGGGCGGCGAAGTCTTCTTACTCTCCTTATATAAAAAGATTGCCACCTCCCCGCAGTTTAAACCAGTCACTTTTTCCGAATTCCTGGCAACGAGGAGCAAGGGAAGCCAGAACTTGATAAACAGTATCAAGCCCGGTTCCTGGATTAACGCCAATTTTTCAACTTGGATAGGAGAGCCGATGAAAAATCAAGCCTGGGAGTATCTTTATCAAGCAAGAAAGGCTTTTGAAGAATTCGTCTCCCGCCTCTCCCCCGAAGAGAAGAAGCAAAAAGCAAAGGTTATCCAAAAAGCTTTAAAAACAATCTATGTCGCAGAAGGGAGCGACTGGTTCTGGTGGCTGCAGAGCGGCGAACAAGTGGAAAACGAGA
>CAZJXZ010000474.1:0-1803 GCA_964549955.1 uncultured Eubacteriales bacterium | reverse complement strand
GTTTGAAAACACGCAGGCTTTGCCCCAGCGAGGCAAAGCCTGCTCGGTTTCAGGCCTCGCTCTCCTCTCCCTTCGGTAGAGGAACCATGCCCGCTCGGCCTTCAAACGGTTTTCTAAGCACCCAGCCTAATCTTTTCGATTTTTCTTGAGAGGTATTCATTATGTATAGAATCGAAAGCAAGGTTGATACCAAGAGCAAAGAATATAAAGAGAATTTTGAGGCGCTGAAGAGAATTGTCGCCGAATACAAGGAAAGGCTTTCCAAGATTCAGGAGGGCGGCCCGGCAAAGTACAGGAAGCTTCACAAAGAAAGAGGAAAATTGCTGCCAAGAGAAAGGCTGGAGAAGCTCTTCGACCGCAACAGCGCTTTTCTGGAGCTTTCTCCTCTTGCTGCCTACGACATGTACGAGAATGAAGCTCCTGGAGCAGGAATGATCACCGGAATCGGCGTCATCCACGGCCGCGAAGTTCTGGTCGTGGCCAACGACGCCACAGTCAAAGGCGGCACCTATTTCCCGATGACCATCAAGAAGCACGTCAGGGCTCAGGAAATTGCCATGCAAAACCGCCTGCCCTGCGTTTATCTGGTTGATTCTGGCGGAATATTCCTGCCCCATCAGTCAGGGACTTTTGCTGATAAGGAATATTTTGGAAGAATCTTCTACAATCAGGCTCGCCTCTCTGCTCTTGGCATTCCCCAGATTTCGATTGTCATGGGCTCCTGCACAGCCGGAGGAGCTTATGTGCCGGCCATGAGCGATGAGACGGTTATCGTCCGCCGTCAGGGCACGATCTTTATCGGGGGACCGCCCTTGGTCAAAGCGGCCACAGGTGAGGAAGTGACAGATGAAGACCTGGGCGGGGCTGATGTTCACTGCCGAATCTCAGGCGTTTCCGATTATTATGCCCTCAACGACGAGCACGCCCTTGAAATCGCCCGAAATATCGTCGAGACGCTTGACCCGCCCAAAAAATTCGAGCTGGATGTTGCCGAGCCCGAAGACCCTCACTACGACCCCACGGAGATTTACGGCATAGTGCCCCAGGATTTGAGGAAGACCTTCGACATCAGGGAGATTATTGCCCGCATCGTTGACGGCAGCCGCTTCCAGGAATTCAAGGAGTTATACGGCCAGACACTGGTCTGCGGCTTTGCCCGCATCATGGGCTATCCGGTGGGCATCCTTGCCAACAACGGAGTCCTCTTTTCTGAGAGCTCTTTGAAGGGAGCCCATTTTGTCACCCTCTGCTCGATGCGCAAGATTCCCCTGATATTCCTTCAGAACATAACAGGCTTCATCGTCGGCAAACAGTATGAGCACCACGGAATCGCCAGGGATGGAGCAAAGCTGGTTCATGCTGTGGCCAACGCCGATGTCCCCAAGTTCACGGTGATTGTCGGCGGCTCCTATGGAGCAGGCAACTACGCCATGTGCGGCAGGGCCTATGCTCCAAGGCTGCTCTGGATATGGGCCAACGGCCGGATAAGCGTCATGGGCGGGGAGCAGGCTGCCAGTGTTCTACTCACGGTCAAGGTGAAGAGGCTGGAAGAAGAAGGAAAAAAGATGTCTGAGGCAGAGAAGGAAAAGTTGATGAAGCCCATCCTCGAGAGATACGAGCAAGAGGCAAGCCCTTATTACAGCACATCCAGGCTCTGGGACGACGGAATTCTTGACCCGCTCGAGACCAGGCAGGCTCTGGCCCTAGGCATAGCGATGAGCCTCAATGCTCCCATTCCTGACTACAAAGTCGGGATATTCAGGATGTAAGATGGCAGAGAAGGCCTACGAAACAATTCTTTTT
>CAZJXZ010000473.1:0-1805 GCA_964549955.1 uncultured Eubacteriales bacterium | reverse complement strand
GTTATAGACGGAGAGAATTACCCTCTGGCCAACACCGGCGGATGGCTTCGTACAGACGGGACCGGAGCAGCCAACGGCGAGAATGCCGGCGTTCTGGTGATTGACGAGGCGGGCGTCCGCTGGGAGACACTCGAAGGAAAGCTGGAATAGAAAATAAAAGTTTCAATAAACTAAAAGAAAGGCCTGTTATCCGATCTTTCCCTCAAACCATAGGCAAACAGGCTTCCTTTTCATCTCGCATTCTTTGCAACATCACGAAAAAATAGCTCAAAGAGAGATAATAGGTGGGCATGGACTATACCCAGAGCCGCGAGAGTAAATGCCGATGGGATATCCGTTCCAGGTGACCCAAATAACTATTCCCTTGCCGCCGGAATGTTGAGCTCGGTCCTTTATTAACCAAGAATAAGCTGTAACAATCCAGCCGGCGATATATGTGACCCAGTATGGAAGTGCCTTAAGTACGGTCGCCGCGACGCTATATCCTCTGGCAAGCCAGCACGCTTCCTCTAAAGAAAAATATAACTTAAAACCCCACCAAAATGTTTCCAAGCTGACAGGCATGATCATTTCTCCTTTTTCACCCTGATTTTTCCCTCTTTCGTTATTTTCAGCTCTCCCCTGGCTACGAACTCGTTCAACGCCTCTACAGATTCCTTCAGGATCTTGGCCACAGCAGGCTTTACCTTCTTTCCGGGCGCCCATACCGCTCGACCCCTCATAACTGATATACTGCCCAAGGAGTTGAGCAGAGCATCGGCTTCCTTCTCATCCTCTGGTAACTGCATTATATCCATCGCTTCGGCCTTTCGTTTTAAGCCATATTTCGTTGCCTTTACCCTAGCCTTGCGACCTTTCTTCTTGATTGCCATAATCACACTCTCCTTCTTCAGCTTCCGACCTTTAACCATGAGGTTCGGAAATTTAGGTTTTGAGTTTATCAAACCACGCAATTATCTTCAAGAGGCGAACTCAAAAAAGAGGAAGCGGATTCAAATGCCGCCTGGAAGCTCAAAAAATGACGGAAATCACCAACCCCTCTTCTTTCGGGCTAAGAGAGGATCATAAAAAATATTCAAAGGAGCGGTCGAATAGAGCAATATTTATAGGCATAATTAAGTTCCCTCAGGATTGTGAAGGGCTCCTCTCTTTGCCTCGAACCAGCTGTAGAGGATGGGAAGGACTAAGAGCGTTAACAGAGTCGAAGTGATCAGCCCGCCAACAACAACCACGGCCAGAGGGCGCTGCACCTCAGAGCCTGGGCCTTGGGCAAAAAGCAGAGGGATGAGGCTGAAGACTGTGATCGAGGCTGTCATTAAGACAGGACGTAAGCGATGTTCACAGGCCCTCACGATGGAATCCTCTAAACAAACCCCTTCCTGACAAAGTTGGTTGATGTAGGAGACCAAGACAACGCCGTTTAAGACTGCCACACCGAAGAGAGCGATAAATCCGACAGAAGCCGGGACTGAAAGATAAAGGTGAGAGACAAACAAAGCTATCACTCCTCCGATCAAAGCAAACGGCAGGTTGAGAATAACAAGCGTCGCTAATCGGATGGAATTGAAGGTCACAAACAGCAGGAAGAAGATAAGCCCTGCGGTCAAGGGACCGATGACCATCAGCCTTCTCATCGCTCTCTGCTGATTCTCGAACTGCCCGCCCCAGGTCAGGTAATAGCCGGGAGGAAGATTCACGGATTCTCTTATCTTTCGCTTGGCTTCGGAAACAAAACCTCCTATATCCCTTCCTCCGATATTGCATTCGATTCCAATCCGCCTCTGGCCATACTCACGGCTGACCTG
>CAZJXZ010000472.1:0-1806 GCA_964549955.1 uncultured Eubacteriales bacterium | reverse complement strand
GGAGGCGTTATTCCCATCATTTTTGCCGCTTCGGTCATAACCATTCCAGGAACAATTGCTCAATTCCTGAAACATCCTGTGTTCCAGCAGATTAAGCAACAGTTCAGCTTGGGTATGCCCCTCTACAACGTCCTCTACATTGCCTCCATCATCTTCTTCACCTATTTCTATGTTTCCATCATCTTCAATCCTGTTGATGTGGCGGACAATCTGAGGAAATATGGAGGCTTTATTCCAGGGATAAGACCGGGTAAGAACACGTCTGACCTTATCGACAGCATTCTTTCACGGATTACTCTGGTCGGCGCCATTTACTTGGCAGCCATCGCCATCCTGCCCGAGTTCATCCTCACCGGCTTCAAGCTTCAAACTCTTCCTGTTATCGGCAACTTCTTGGGAGCGAATTTGCCTGACTGGTTTATAAACGGATTGAACATAGATATCTATTTTGGAGGAACATCGATACTTATCGTCGTCGGAGTGGCCATGGACACCATGCAGCAGGTCGAAGCCCAGCTCATCATGAGGCACTATGACGGGTTCATGCGGCGCAGCCGGATAAGGGGGAGAAGAGGATGAGAATCATCTTGCTCGGCCCTCCCGGCTCTGGAAAAGGAACTCAGGCTGAGCTTATTCAAGAAAAATATGGTTTCCCCAAAATATCGAGCGGCGACCTCCTTCGTCTGGAGGTCCAGGAAGGAACGGATTTAGGAAAGAAAGCAGAGAAGGCCATGAACCGAGGTGAGCTGGTTAGCGATGAGATCGTGGTGGAGATGATCAAGAAAAGAATTTTTCTCCCGGACTGCAAGCGCGGCTATGTTCTTGATGGCTTTCCTCGCAACATCGCTCAGTCTCACAGGCTGGAGGAGATGGCAGGCAAAAGCCCAGAAATTGCGATCGATATCTGCTTGAGCGCTCAGACCTTGGTCTCAAGGCTTAGCTCGCGAAGGATTTGCTCCGGCTGCGGGGCCATCTACAGCTCGGAGACTCATAGCCCGAAGAAGGAAGGAGTTTGTGACCTCTGTCGAGGAGCGCTCATCCAGAGAAAGGACGACACAGCCCAGGTCATCAAAGAGAGGCTTAGAGTTTATGAGGCGCAGACAAAAGCACTCATTGATTATTACCGGAGAAAAGGAGTCTATCAGCGGATAGATGGAGAAGGAAAGATTGAGGCTGTCTTTAGCCGGATTTGCTCCATTCTCGATAGGGAGATTCCCAAATCCAGAGAGGTCGAGGCGGCAAGATGATCATTTACAGTCAAGATGAGGTTCGCTCAATCAAGCGCAGCAATCAGATTGTGGCAAAAATCTTGCGCGAGCTGAAGACGATGATGAAGCCAGAAATTCAGACCAAAGAGCTGGACGAGTATGCAGAGATGCGAGCAGCAGAGATGGGGGCCAGACCGGCCTTCAAGGGATACCGCGGCTTTCCTTCCTCGCTCTGCGTTTCGATCAACGAAGAAATTGTCCATGGGATTCCCTCAGCCCGATGTCTTCGTGAGGGAGATATTGTCAGCCTTGATTTTGGAGTCCTCTTCGAGGGCTATTACGGCGATGCTGCAGTGACTTATGGGGTTGGTGAGATAGGTCAGAGGGCAAGAAAGCTGATCGAGGCTGCTGAGCAAGCGTTCGGCAAGGCAATGGAAGCGATGAAGCCCGACAACAGGATTTCAGACATTTCCTATGCCATTCAAAGCTATGTTGAATCCCAAGGATTCTCAGTCATTCGAGCCTTTGTCGGCCACGGAATCGGGCTTTCCCTTCATGAGGAGCCTCAAATTCCCAATTTTGGCTTGCCGGGGCGAGG
>CAZJXZ010000471.1:0-1829 GCA_964549955.1 uncultured Eubacteriales bacterium | reverse complement strand
CACCTGGTTCGTGATCGAGTGAAGGAAAATGCAGCAGATTATTTATTTTCTTCTGATTCTTGCTTAGTCTTCGGCTTCAGGACCACATCATCCCGGACATAAATAACGGTGGGCCCTCGAAGGAGGTGCTGGAATTCATCAAGGGAAAGGTCGTCGCGCACCGAAGCCTCTATATTCTTGCCGAAATACAGCTTCTTATTCACCATATCGACCATGCTGTTGATCCGGAGATAGGTTTTCGCCTTGGCCTCATCGACGACAACAGTGATGTGGTCATCCCGCCTGATAATGGCCTTCACTTCTGGAAATTTTGAGATTTTCGAAGAGAAACGCTTGAGCATCCGATTTTTTCTGTTCCTCACATAGCGGTAGAGAAGAAGAGCCAATATCCCTAATCCAATAATTGCGCCGGTTTCCAGCTTTGTAAAAACAATAAGGGCTACCAGAGCCAGTCCAATAACAGCGATGGCAACTCCTGTCGGACCGAAGGGCAGTGAGGTTTTGATGCCCTCGAAGAACATGCGGACTCTCTCCCCGGCAGGGATAGAACGCTGGATGCCGGATTCGATGTCATGTTTTAATCTCTTCAAGTCTACAGCGAGAGCGCGGGCATTCCTGTACCTGTCTTCAGGCCTCTTGCGCAGACAGCGGGATATGATTCTGTGAAGCTCGGGCGGTAGGTTTTGGCGGATGACGGTCACGGGACGCGCCTCATCAAAGGCAATGGAGTGCATGGTGTCCAGCGGTGTATCGCCTTTAAACGGCAGCTCCCCGGTCACCATCTCATAAAGGACAACCCCCAATGAGAACACATCACTGGCCTGGTTGACGGGGAGGCCGCGCGCCTGCTCCGGACTCATGTAGGCGGCCGTGCCCATTACGGTCCCGGGCTGTGTATGGGAAAGCGTCTCTGTCTCTTTCATGCCTTGAATATCGCTTTCTTCATCGGCTGACACCGGGTCCAGCAGCTTCGCCAGCCCGAAATCAAGAAGCTTGGCGTGTCCATCCCGGGTGACCATGATGTTGTCGGACTTGATATCCCGGTGGACGATGTTCGCCTCATGGGCTTTGCTCAAGCCTTCAGCCACCTGAAGAGCGATCTCCACAGATCCGACCAGGTCCAGCTCGTGCTTGTCGATCAAATGGCTGACAGTCTTTCCCTCGACAAACTCCATGGCGATGAAAGTCGTTCCTTCGACTTCATCCACATCATAGATCTGGGCAATCGAGGGATGGGTCACCGCAGAAGCGGCTTTGGCTTCTTGGAGGAACCGTCTTCGACGGTCAGCGTTAGCGGTGAGGTCAGCTCTGAGGACTTTCAAGGCCACAGGCCTGTCCAGGCGGACATCACGGGCGAGGTAGACCACACCCATGCCCCCTTTACCGAGGAGCTTTTCGATCTTGAAATGTTTAAGCTCTTTTCCAACCATTCTCATTCTCTATAAAATGAAGACACATGCACTGTTTCCTTTTTTGGCAAGCGTTTTGACTCTCTTCATTATTTCCAACTTCTCTGTGATATTACCAACATGACACATATTGTCAAGGACTGAGTTTTTGTTTCATTCTCTTCCACTATTAAAATACGAAATATGATAAGAATCGATTAGGAAAAAAGCAGGGTCTGCAAAAAACACGACTTTGGTCGGGTCCAAATCCTCAGAAATTAAAACTCGCCGGATGAAAAAGCAGCTTCGCGAAAATCGCCGTGAAAAGCCTCTAAGCTGTTCGAAAAGGAAGCACACCAGACCTAATCCTGGTACATTGTCATGGTGATCGGCCAAAGGGAGCGTAGCCTTCTCTTTAGATTGAATTAGCACGAACTTTTG
>CAZJXZ010000470.1:0-1851 GCA_964549955.1 uncultured Eubacteriales bacterium | reverse complement strand
AGAATTGGGCATGGATTTTGCATATTGAAATGCTCTAGAGGTCAAAAAAGATTTTAGCCGATTCTTTTGGTATAATAAAAAAAAATACGATAACAAAGCTAAAGAATTGGTGAATAACGGAGGAAAGTGTCAATGGAGAAAAGAAACGGCAAAATCCTGGTCGTCGATGACGACGAGGACATCCTGAATGCAGCCCGCCTGTTTCTCAAACAACATTTCGCTCTAGTCGATACCGAGAAAAATCCGCAAAAGATTCCTTCCCTGCTTAAAAATGAAACATATGATGTCATCCTGCTGGATATGAACTTTGCCAGAGGAGCGACCTCAGGGCGAGAGGGCTTCAACTGGTTGAACAAGATTCAGGAAATCGACCCTTCAATGGTCGTTGTCCCGATCACGGCCTACGGCGATGTGGAGATGGCCGTTCGAGCGATCAAAGAGGGAGCGATGGATTTTGTCCTTAAGCCCTGGC
Source organism: uncultured Eubacteriales bacterium (assembly GCA_964549955.1). Taxonomy (GTDB): domain Bacteria; phylum Acidobacteriota; class Aminicenantia; order Aminicenantales; family Aminicenantaceae; genus CAZGMN01. The sequence goes on along the minus strand of CAZJXZ010000470.1, from coordinate 1,379 downwards.
AGAACGAGAAGCTCTTGGCCACTGTTTCTGCAGCTATCAAGCTCCATCGCTCGAGGCGGGAAACCGATAACCTCCGTCTCAGGCAGAGGCAATTGATCGCTGATATGGACCAGCCATTCCACAATTTTATCGGCCGCAGCCCTGCCATGCAGCAGGTGTTTAACACCACTCAAAAGGTTGCCAAAACAGACGCCAATGTCCTGATTCTTGGGGAGAACGGCTCGGGAAAAGAGCTTGTGGCCAGGGAGCTTCACCGTCAATCGCCGCGGGCCAATGAGGTTTTTATCGGCGTTGACATGGGCGCCATAAGCGAAACGCTTTTCGAGAGCGAGCTCTTCGGCCATGTCAAAGGCGCTTTCACCGATGCCAGAGAAGACCGCGCCGGCCGCTTTGAGATAGCCTCGGGCGGGACTCTTTTCCTTGATGAAATCGGAAACCTCTCTTTGCCCCTTCAGGCCAAGTTGCTCACAGTCCTTGAGAGCCGTAAGGTCACCAGGCTTGGCTCAAACAAGCCGATTGAGATCGATGTCCGCCTGGTCTGCGCCACCAACATGCCCATTCACGACATGGTCTCTCAAAACCGCTTCCGTCAGGACCTCCTTTACAGAATCAATACTGTTGAAATTCGAATGCCTTCGCTCCGGCAGAGAGCTGAAGATATTGCCCTGCTTCTCGACCACTTCTTGAAAATATACTGCAAAAAATACAATAAGCCCCTAAAAAAAGTCAGCGCAGGGGCTTTGAGGAAGCTTGAAAAATATCACTGGCCGGGAAATGTCAGAGAGCTCCAGCATGCCATAGAACGGTCGGTGATCATGAGCGAATCCAACGTGCTTCAAGCTCAGGATTTCTTCCTCTTTGCGCCTGAGATAAGAGAGGACAGCCTGGCAGTCGAGGACTTCAACTTGGAGAAAATCGAGAAGCTGGTGATTGGCAAAGCCGTTGCCAAGCATAAAGGCAATATCAGCCACGCCGCCAAGGAGCTGGGACTCTCAAGAACTGCTCTCTACCGCAGACTGGAAAAATATGGTCTATAAGACTTTTCGTTTCAATTGCATCTTGCGCATCATCCTCTTGGCTGCGAGCGTCGGCCTTTTCTTTTACCTTATCTTCCAAACCTCCCTCTATTCTGCGACTTTCATCGTTGGAATAGCGATTATTTACCAGGTTTACGCGCTCATTTATTATGTCGATAAGACGAACAGGGATTTGACCCGCTTCTTCCAATCCATCAAATACGAGGATTTCTCCCAGACATTCAAGGAGAACGGCCTGGGCTCATCTTTTGACGCTCTGAAATCTTCCTTTACCGAGGTTTCAAACGCTTTCCGAAAAGCAAGGGCGGAAAAGGAAGAGCATTATCGATACCTTCAAACCGT
>CAZJXZ010000469.1:0-1854 GCA_964549955.1 uncultured Eubacteriales bacterium | reverse complement strand
CAAGTCATTTACTTTGTCAGAGAAATTGCAAGGAACGATCAATCAGATAGAAAATTATTTGGATCATGGGATAAAATTTGTTCTTTTAAAAGGAGTCAACTATAAAGATTGATAAGTGGGATTAAAGAGAACTTGATCTCGCAAGAGAGCATGGATCACACGAAGGAGTTTATGGGCAACGACGAGAACTGCTTGTTTGTACCGTTTTCCCTCAGCTCGTTTTTTCGAGTAAAGGGCCTGGAAGACCGGATTGACTCGTATGACTGCGACAGCCATCAAGAAGATCACCCGACGCAGGCTTTTATTTCCTCGTTTGGAGATGTGACCTCGGCCTTTCCATTGTCCGGATTCGTAGATTGTGGGATCGAGGCCAGCATAAGCGATAAGCTTTTGTGGTGTAGGGAAGGAACGGTCTTGGGTTTCGGCCAGGAAATGGGAGACGGTAGTTGTGCTGAGGCCGGCGATCGAGCTAAGGATTCCCAAGGGGCCGGGAACTTGGTTGCGGCTACAGTAGAGAAGGCGTTCTGTCATCTGTTCGAGTTCCTTTTGCAGGCCCTCAAGGATGCGGATTTTCGAGCGCAAGATGGCTTCGAGGTTCTCAGAGGAGAGGCCGACGGAAGTCCGAGCCATTTGGATCAGGACTTGGGGAGAGAGCCTGGACTTGCGGCCACGACCTGTGCCGGTCAGGATGTGGAGAAGGGCTTGAGGAGAAGTCTGAAGGAAAGCATCCTTGGAGGGGAAGGCGGCCAACAGACGAAGCGAGGCTGCGGTGAAGGGGTTAAGGATTCGGAGGATCTCGGGGAAAACGATGGTCAAATATCGTTTGATTTCGTTTTTGAGAGCCACAATCTGAGAAGAGATATTTTCACGCTCCCGAGCGAGAGCTCGAAGTTCATCGATGGCTGGGTGGGGTTGGGGCAAGGTCTGGGCGTTGGCCCGGAGGAACTCGGCGATGACCACGGCGTCCCGCTTATCGGTCTTTGTCTTTCGCAAAGAGAGCTTGACGAAGTTAGAGACAAGCAGTGGGTTGAGCACGCGGACATCAAAGCCATGAGCCTGAAGGAAGGAGAACAGGTTCAGGTAATAGGAGCCGGACGACTCCATCCCGATCCTAAGCGAATGGGCCGAAGAACCCCGCGGTCGCAAGGCGCGCAGGAAATCGCGGAATCCATCGGAGGACATGAGGAAAGGCTGAGACCAAAGGAGTTGCCCTTGGTCATCGATCAAGGCGGCATGGAAGCTGTTTTTGGCGATATCGATACCGCAGAAATGGATAGGCATGGGTTCACCTCCGGTAGTATAATAAGAATCGAGGCAGGGGATGCCTCCCGACCCATCCTCCATAGTGACGAGGGTTCTTGGACCCAATCAACCTATAAGGATTGCGGGTGGCAGAGAACAGACTCCTTTGAGGGCTCTCGGGCCCAGGAAATATGGAGTTCTCCTGCCTCATCCCTTTTATCTTATCAAGCCTATAACAATATAAATAACATTAATTATTTGTAGGAGGAATGATGAGAGATAAATTTTCAAGAAGGGATTTTATCAAGATTGGCATCGGGCTGGGCGCAGCAGCGATGCTTCCTGGTGGAAAAAATTCAGTTGGAGCAGAGCAGGTTCAAGAAAAAATGTGTGTGGTGGCCAGCGGAAACGGCCTGCGTTCTGTGGAGAAAGCCATGGGACTTCTTAAACTGGGGAAAGACCCTTTGGATGCTGTTATCGCTGGCGTTAACATTGTCGAAGATGATCCCAATGATATATCAGTCGGATATGGAGGCCTGCCCAATGAGGAAGGGATTGTCGAGCTTGATGCTTCGGTCATGCATGGTCCCACCCATAGCGCCGGAGCAGTTG
>CAZJXZ010000468.1:0-1856 GCA_964549955.1 uncultured Eubacteriales bacterium | reverse complement strand
CGAATATAAACCAGAAGAGCCTCTTCGGAGCCATATTCGACTCAACCCTGGACAGGTACTCTGAATTCTTAATCTACCTGGGGCTTGCCTTCCATTTCAAAAATCACTGGGCGCTCTGGGTCACCTTCTGGACTTTTCTGGGCTCGACGATGGTCAGCTACACCAGAGCCAGAGCCGAAGGATTGGGCATAGACTGCCGGGTTGGAATCATGCAGAGAGCTGAAAGAATGGTTCTTCTCTCTGGTGGGGCGATCATCGGTTCGCTCTTCCGAATATTCAACCCGGTGATGATTGCTGTTCTGATTGCCATTGCTGTCATCTCCAACATCACAGCCTTCCAGAGGACTTTTCACGTAAGAAAGATCGAGAAAGAGAAGCATTCCGGAAAAGAGGCATGAGAGAATGGGAAAAATCAGAGTGGCGATAATCGGCGCGGGAAACTGCACCTCTTCCCTGGTTCAAGGGATTGAATACTACAAGAATGCCAAGGAGAAGGACTTTATCCCAGGGGTGATGCATGTCAACCTTGGCGGTTACCATATTCGCGACATCGAACTTGTAGCGGCTTTCGATATCGATAAAAACAAAGTTGGAAAAGACTTAAGCGAGGCCATCTTTACCTGGCCAAACAACACCACCAAGTTTTCGGACGTTCCTCATCTCAACATCAAGGTCGAGCGGGGCATGACTCACGACGGCCTCGGAAAATACCTTGCCCAGATCATCCAGAAAGCGCCGGGTGCCACTGCCGACGTCAGCGGTATCCTCAGAGAAACCAAGACAGACATCGTCATCAACTACCTTCCTGTAGGAAGTGAAGAAGCAACAAAATGGTATGTTGAGCAAGTCCTGGATGCTGGTTGTGCCTTTATCAACTGCATTCCGGTCTTCATCGCCAGCGAGAAATACTGGCAGAGAAGGTTTGCAAAAAAGAAGCTGCCTCTGATCGGCGATGACATAAAATCCCAGGTTGGCGCCACCATCCTCCACAGGACGCTGGTCAATCTCTATCTTGACCGGGGAATGCCGATCGACAGGACTTACCAGCTCAACACTGGGGGAAACACGGACTTTCTCAATATGCTGGAAAGGGAAAGGCTTCATTCCAAAAAAATATCAAAAACAAATGCCGTGGTCTCCCAGATAAGAGCCAGGGGTCTTAGCATCGATCCTGAAAATGTCCATGTCGGCCCGAGTGACTACGTTCCCTGGCAGAAAGATAACAAGCTCTGCTTCCTGCGCATCGAGAGCCGCCATTTCGGCGACGTGCCGACCAATATCGAATGCAGGCTTTCAGTCGAGGATTCACCCAACTCTGCCGGCGTTGTCATCGACGCCATCCGCTGCTGCAAACTGGCGCTGGATAACGGGCTGGCAGGAGCGCTCGAAGGCCCATCATCCTATTTCATGAAGACTCCTCCCCAGCAATACACGGATACAGAAGCCAAGCGCCTCACTGAGGAATTCATCATAAAATACGGGAAAAAAGAATCTAAATCAAAAAAGAAATAAAAAGGAAAAGGCCGAGCAAAACAAGATATGGTCGGCAAAAAAATTACTCTTTTTTTCTTCTTCATTTTTTGCCTGCTCTCCTTCGAACTCTGGGCAATAGAGACAGGCAAGATCCAGGGCAAGGTGCTGGATGAGACCGGGGAAGGGCTGCCTGGCGTAGAGATAACAGCCAGGAGCCCAAGCCTTCAAGGCGCCAGGACTTCGCTCTCCTCAAAGGACGGAGAATTCCATTTTCCGCTCCTTCCTGTCGGAAGGTACACTCTGACCTTCAAGCTTGAAGGCTTCAGCCCTGTTGTCGAGGAAAATGTCATTGTCCGCTTGGGGCAGGTGACTGATTTGAAAGT
>CAZJXZ010000467.1:0-1859 GCA_964549955.1 uncultured Eubacteriales bacterium | reverse complement strand
CAAGCCCTTGGAGGAGAATGGATACAAGGTCGAGCTGGCTGAAGTGGCAATCTACAGGGCAGCCTTATCTCTGATTCAAGTGTAGAGGTCTATCCGGGATGGCCGCGCTCCCATTCAGGTTTTTAACGCCGTTCCCTCACCGCCCTTCTCGGCGGCTGCGGAACTCGCTTCGCTCAGACATCCTCGCCGCCCGGCAAGGCCGGGTTCCCTCGAAGGGCAGTTCGGGAAGGCTAAACCTTCAATGGTCGCTTCGGCCATTCCGGATAGACTCTTTTAACGATTATCAATATATCCATCATAAACACAAATTGGAAAATATGCTTCTAATCTAAAAGGGGGCTAATATGATTGAAGCCGTCCAATTCATGCTTAACGACAAATCCTTGCGCTTGACTGTTGACAGCGAGCGGATGCTTCTATGGGTCTTGCGCACTGACCTGGGACTGACAGGCTCCAAATACGGCTGTGGAGAAGGCTTCTGCGGCGCCTGCACTGTCCTTGTCAACAGCGAAGCTGTCCGCTCCTGCCAGCTTCCTGTCAAGAACGTAAAGGGAAAAGAGGTCATAACCATCGAAGGCCTGGCAAAGAACGGAAAGCTCCATCCTCTTCAAAAGGCATTCATAAAATACAACGCCATGCAGTGCGGGTATTGCACTTCAGGAATGATTCTCAATGCCCATGCCCTGCTGCTCAAGAATCCTAAGCCGAGCCGTGAAGAGATAATCCAGGGCATGGATGACAACTTTTGCCGCTGCGGCTCTCATACGCGGATCATTAAGGCCATCGAGGAAGCAGCCCTTGAGATGAAAGGAGGGAAGAGATGAAAGACGATGGATACAAAGAGCTGGAACCTAGCGCTGCCACTGCTTCCCTGCTGAGCCGCCGGGAATTCATAAAGCTTTTGGGCGGAGGAATCCTCATCTCTTTTTCATTCGCAGATTTGGAAGCTCTCCAGGAAGAGGCGCGGCGCCGCGGCTTTCGCCAGGCTCTTCCGACTGATTTCAACGCTTTCCTTAGAATCGGGGAGGACGGAAGAGTCGCCTGCTTCACCGGAAAGGTCGAGCTTGGTCAAGGAGTCATGACTTCTTTGGCCCAGACTCTGGCTGAGGAGCTCGATGTTCCGCTGGAATCCGTGGACATGGTCATGGGAGACACAGACCTTTGTCCCTATGACATGGGAACTTTCGGTTCTATGACCACCCGCTACTTCGGCCCCAGTCTTAGAGAAGCGGCTGCTGAAGCCAGGGCAGTTTTGCTGGAAATAGCGGCTGAGCGTCTCCAGCTGCCTTTGGAGCAGCTCGATGCAAAAAATGGCGTGATATTTGATAAGGCCCGCCACGACAATCAGGTGACCTACGCCGAGCTCACAAAAGGGAAAAAGATTGAAAGGCATCTCGAGAAAAAGCCTGCTCCGAAGGCAGTCTCAGAATTCACCAAGATCGGAAGACCGACTTCAAGGCTCGATGCCCAGCAAAAAGTCACCGGCAAGGCTCTTTATGCCGGAGATATCCGCCTGCCGGGTATGCTCTATGCCAAGATTTTAAGGCCTCCAGCTCATGGAGCAACGCTCAAGAGCGTCGACACCTCCGAGGCGGAAAAAATGAAGGATGTGCTGATTGTCCGCGATGGAGATTTGATCGCCGTCCTCCATGAACATCCTGATATCGCTGCTAAAGCTTTGGCTAAGATAAAGGCTGAATTCGAGATTCCAGAAGCACAAGTCGACGACCAGACAATCTATGAACACCTGCTCAGCGCTGCTCCAGCAGAAAGTGTTATCGCCCAGGGAGGAGACCTCAAGACGGGCGAAGAGATGTCTTCTCAAATCTTCGATGAAAAATACCTCAATGCCTACGTTG
>CAZJXZ010000466.1:0-1863 GCA_964549955.1 uncultured Eubacteriales bacterium | reverse complement strand
CAAGGTAGGGAGGAAAAGGACGGCCAACCAGAATGCCATGTTTTTTCATATCATCATTGAATTCCTTTATTGGCAAGCCGGTCTGAAAGAAAACAAAATTCGTGTGGGATGGCAGATAGCGGTGTCCTGTCCTTCGGAAAAGTTTGTAGACAAATTCTTTGGCTTCATTGTTCTTCTGCCGGCAGAACTTCTGATGATTTTCATCCTGGTAACTCGAAATTGCGGCACGGAGCCCGATGATATTATTCGTTCCAGTCAGTCGTCCTTTCAAGAATTTAATAAACTCTGGATCGGCAATGCCAAACCCGATGCGCAGCCCCGCAAGCCCATGGATCTTTGAGGCTGTCCTGGAAACGATGAGATGATGTCCTTCGCGGACAAGCTCCACCATGGATCGATATTGAGGATCGCTGACATATTCGTGATAGGCTTCATCGACGAAGACCAGCATCTCCTTGGCCATTTCTTCGCAAAAGGGGCGGAATTTATCATAGGGCGTAATTGCTCCAGTAGGGTTATTGGGATTACAGAGATAGATGAGTTTGACATTTTTTGTAATCTTTTTCCTCATGGCTTCGAGGTCAAAATGGAAGTCATCTTTGAGGGGAACCCGATGGACTTTGACTCCGATCGTTTCTGCATATCTGTTCATAGCATCAAAGGTTGGGTGAGGCGAGATGACCTCTCCTCCTTCCAGTCCTGTGATCAAAGCGGCAGCTCTCAGAATTTCGGTGGAGCCTGAACCAATGAGAATATGCTCAGGCGTCAAACCAACCTGTTGGGCGATTATGGCCCGAAGCTCATCCGGAGCACCTTCTGAAAATGAATAGAGATTTGCTTCAGCGAAGGCTTCTTTCATGGCTTTCAGGGCTACAGCGGAAGGCCCGTAAGGATTTTCGTTGAACAGCATTCGAAGAGGCGTGCTCATATCTTTCTCTGCCTGCAAAGCAGAGGCTTGATTTGCGGCCCAGAGACTTCCGACCACCGTGCTGCCAAGAATGATGCCCGTTCGTTCTAACCATTGTCGGCGGCTCATTCTCATCGAATGAAAACCTCCTTTCTTAAATGAATATTTTCAATGACTGTCTTTTATTAAATTTCTTTTGAAAGGACTTATTTTATTTCGACAATCATTTCAATCTCAACGGGAATATTTGAGGGGAGCGAAGCCATGCCAACTGCGGACCGGGCATGTTTCCCTCTTTCTCCAAAAATGGCGACTATTAAGTCTGAAAATCCATCAATCACTTTTGGCATGTCAGTAAATGAGGGGTCGACATTGACCATTCCCAGAACCTTAATAAAACGTTTGACTTTGTTCAAATCGCCGATTTCTTGTTCCAGAGAAGATAATAGGTCCAAACCGGTCAGACGAGCCGCCTCATAACCCTCTTCCAGAGTGAGATCCTTTCCAACCTTCCCTTGCTTGAACCCTCCGGCTGGGTTGCGAGGACCGTGCCCGCTGAGGAAAACGAGATTGCCGGACCGCCGGGCTCTGACATAGTTGGCCACAGGAACCCAGGGTTTGTTTAAGGTGATGTTCAATTCCTTAAGTCTTTGATAGACATCAAAATCACTTTTCCCATCTGTCTTGTTTTTTGATGAACAATAAAAAGATACGAAGACAATCAGGACGATTGAGATTGACTTTATAATTTTCATCTTCCTTCCTTATTGCCTCTTGAGGCAAAAATTTTATTCGAATTTCTTGGATTTTTTTAAATACAGTTCTGCTAAATTGAATTCCTCATGCCAAGTGGATTCAGAGCCCGGGCCAACTCTCGCCACAAGAACATCGATAAGGTAAGGTTTCCCATCTTTTGTTTTTTGAATCCCTCTTTTCAAGGCAGGTTCTATTTCTTC
>CAZJXZ010000465.1:0-1876 GCA_964549955.1 uncultured Eubacteriales bacterium | reverse complement strand
TTGGCCTCTTCAAGGTTGGCTCTGGCGACGCGGAGGTCTGCTTCGGCCTGAATGACCTGTTGTTGATACTCTTCATCCTCGAGCACAGCAACGAGTTGATTCCGCCTTACCGTGTCCCCGATATCGACAAAAAGCTGGTTCAATTTCCCTGAAATTTTGGGAGCGATGGTGAACTGGGATTTGGGAATCAGGGTTCCAGAAAATTGGCCCATGTCTTTTATTGGGCTCCTCTGAACGGGGGCAATTTCGACGGCCACAGAAATCCCTCTCTGTCCCCCTCCTGGCCTTTTGGCCCCAAAAGCCGCTTTATAGACTCTCCAGCCCAAGAAACCCAGAATGATAACGGCTACGGCTGTTATTATTATGGTTTTTTTTCTTACAATTATGCTCTTTAATATTCTTCTCATCACTTTGCTCCGTAAAACAAAAAGTTCTTTTTTATGATCTGCTTGACTGTTGTCTATTTTTGCTCATTTGCCGAAAATTTTCTCTGTTCTTTCTTCAACATAGTTTCTAATACCGATGTTTTGCTCTTCAAGGCCTGTCCCTTGAACCCGATTAAGATTCGCAATTGATATATTATAATCCACAATGGCCTTGAGTTCCATAATCTGAGCACTGGCCATGTCTCTTTGATATTGAAGAATAAAGTAATTTGTACTCAGTCCGACCTTGAATTTTTCTTCTTCAGCTTCCAGCTTTTTCTGAGCCAGCTCCCTGGCTGCCCTGTAGGCTTCGACCCGCTGATAGTTGGTCTGGACGGCTCTGACGGCAGTTTTTATTTCTAAAAATATCTGCTGTTCCTGGTCTTTTAGCTTCAGTCTGGCCTGGTCGAGGCTGAGCTTTGACTGAGCGTGGAAAGCCCGCGAGAGGAGACTGCTCAAGGGATAAGAGAGAGTCACTGCCAAAGACCAGTTCTTGTATTTGAAATTAAAAGCATCTTTGAGGGCATCGGAACTTGCCCCGGGAATTTTTCCGATAATCCTGCCGGTTAACGCATTCCCTCCCTCGTACAGAATCTGGTCTCCTGAGACCCCTGGACTCCAGTAGGAGGCCTGAAGACTCAGATTGGGAAGGAGCTGATTTCTGGCATAGCTCAAATTGAGCTCTTTGTTTTGCAAGTCTATTCTTGTGGCTTGAAGCTCCGGCCTGTTCTCCATGGCCAGCTGCAGGGCTTTTTCAAGGCTGAGGTCTTGTCTGATGACCGAAGGACTGTCAGTTGGAACGATCCTCACCGCATCTGCATTTTCGACTTCAGCCGATAGGTTTATGATTGTCTTCAGAAGATCTTCGCTATTCTTGACCATTGCTTCTGCCTCCAGAATATCCGCCTCTCTTGTGGCCACATCGGCTTGAGCGGTAAGGATTTCAATGGGAGGGAGCGTGCCGGCTTCTATTTCAGCTCTGTTTTTTTCCAGCAATTCCTGGGCTAATTTCAATGATTGCCGGCGCACCTTCAGATTCTCTATGCTGTAGAAGAAATTCCAGTAGGCATTTTCCACGGTATATATTGTATTCTCCAGGACTCTTCGGAAATTCTTTTCAGAAATATCTCTATTGTTCTCAGCAAAGACGATTTCTCTACGGCTCATTTTAGACCCGAAATCTTTTAGCAGGGGCTGGCTGAAGGAAAAGCGGAGAGTGCTTCCGTAGCGGGGATTGATAGTTGTCGCCCTTCTGTTTGTGTCGGTCATGTAGCTGTAGAGGCTGAGCGAGAAATTGCCTCCTGTGGGAATAACCTGGGAGATCTGGAAGGTATAATCATTTTGAAGCGTGGAGACAGTCTCTGACGCATCAAGGAATGAATAAGAGGCTGAATTGGTGTCCTGCTTATTATAGTTCATCGATAGAGCAGGCATGAATTTTTCGCTGGCGA
>CAZJXZ010000464.1:0-1880 GCA_964549955.1 uncultured Eubacteriales bacterium | reverse complement strand
CTGAAGTTAACCAGCTTTTCTACATCAGGCTCGTGGACACAGAATGGAAGAAAAGAAGCAAGCCCTATTCCCTCCAGTTTGAAAAACAGGAAAGCGATAGCGTTTACAAGAACGCTGTCATCACCAATCCCCTCTTCACCCTCAAGGCTCCTAAAGTGAGAATCAAGGACAGTGCGAAGAGAGTCAAGATCTGGGTTCTGTCGCGCGTCCGGGAGAAAGAGTAAGAAAAAAGCAATCGCTCAGTTTAAACAACAGGATTATTTCTTATACCATTATCCATTGACTTCTTTCTTCATTGACATCCGGCATTATCATCGGATGATAGAGTTTCTGCATGGTCAGCAGCATGATTTTGACGTCAAAGCGGATAGATAATGGGCGTTAACAAAAAGCAAGCTATTCCCCATAATTTGCCCTCCTTTAATTATAAGCTTGTTGACTATCCCTATCCATCTTGATATTCTTTAGCGGCGCCAAAAACGAGACGGCAGTGACCACAAAATGCCCCAAATGCAACACTTCTAATCCTGATACTGTAAAGTTCTGTGGGGAGTGTGGCACTCAGCTAACTCCATCAGAAAAAATACCTTCCCGCACTGAAACGCTGGAAACTCCCATTGAAGAATTGACAACAGGCTCGATTTTTGCCGGCCGCTACCAGGTCATCGAGGAGCTTGGCAAGGGCGGCATGGGCAAGATCTACAGGGCACTCGATAAAAAGCTGAACGAGGAAGTCGCCCTCAAGCTCATCAAGCCAGAGATCGCCGCTGACAAGAAGACCCTGGAGCGTTTTCAGAACGAGCTCAGGCTGGCCCGAAAGATCAGCCATGTCTACGTGGGCCGCATGTATGAGCTCATGGAGGAGAAGGGCACGCATTTCATTACCATGGAATATGTGCCTGGCGAAGACTTGAAGAGTTTCATCAGGAGGTCGAAGCACTTAACGATAGAAACTGCGGCTGCCATCGCCAGGCAGATGTGCGAGGGATTGGCAGCCGCCCACAAGCTGGGAGTCGTCCATCGTGATCTAAAGCCTTCCAACATCATGATCGACAAAGAAGGCAATGCCCGGATTATGGATTTTGGCATTGCCCGAACGCTCAAGGAGAAAGGGATAACGGGCGCCGGAGTCATCATCGGCACTCCAGAGTACATGAGCCCTGAGCAGGTCGAGGGGAAGGAGGCCGATCAGAGGTCGGACATCTATTCTCTGGGTATTATCTTTTATGAGATGCTGACCGGACGAGTCCCGTTTGAGGGCGACACACCATTCACAATCGGAGTCAAGCAGAAGAGTGAGATTCCTCGGAATCCGCACGAATTGAACCCCCAGGTTCCAGATGACCTCAGCCGGCTCATCCTACGCTGCCTGGCCAAGGAGAAGGAAAAGAGGTATCAAGACACGGGCGAAATCATTGCCGACCTGGAGCGGATCGAAAAAGGGCTGCCGACAACCGAGCGCATCGTGGCTCCGAGAAAGCCACTCACCTCCCGCGAAATAACCGTCAAATTCAATCTTAAAAAACTCGCCATCCCCCTCTTCGCCGTTATCGTGCTTGCCGTAGCGGCCGTCATTCTATGGAGATTCCTTCCGCACAAGAAGGCGCCTGCCGCGCCAAGAATCGAGAACTCGATCGCCGTGATCAGCTTTAAGAACCAGACTGGTGACCCTGCCTACGATTATTTGGAGGAGGCCATCCCCAACCTCCTGATCACGAACTTAGAAAATACGGGGCTGTTTTACGTCGCCACCTGGGAGCGAATGCAGGACATCCTCAAACAGATGGGCATCAAGCAAGCGCAGCTTATCGACAGCGACCTCGGATTTGAGATTTGCCGCCGGGAAGGAATCCAGGCGATTGCCATCGGCACCTTTACTA
>CAZJXZ010000463.1:0-1883 GCA_964549955.1 uncultured Eubacteriales bacterium | reverse complement strand
GCCTATTCCTTTGTTCTTTTCAGGCCGAGCTCTTCGAGCTGTTTGGATTCAACCTCGGACGGTGAGCCAGTCAGCAAACAGAGGGCGCTCGTTGTCTTGGGAAAGGGGATGACATCTCTGATGGATTCCTCACCGGCAAGGAGCATCACGATGCGGTCAAAGCCAAGGGCGATCCCACCATGAGGAGGGGCGCCGTAGAGAAGAGCCTCCAGGAAAAAGCCGAACTTCGCCTCGACTTCCTTCTGGCTCAGGCCGAGAATTTTAAAAATTCTCTTTTGAAGCTCGAGGTTGTGGATTCGAATCGAGCCCCCTCCAATCTCCACACCGTTGAGAACCAGGTCATAAGCCTTTGCCCTGACCCGAAGCGGCTCCTTCTCCAAGAAAACGACATCCTCTTCATGGGGGGAGGTAAAAGGATGATGCATGGAGACAAGCCTTCTCTCTTCCTCGCTCCACTCAAAAAGAGGGAAATCTGTGACCCAGGCGAATTTCAACTCTTTTTTACTCTCTTCGGTGATGAAAGCTCTTCTCAACTCTCCTAAAACTTTTAGAGCTGTATCTTTTTTATCCGCCACCAGAAGTCCAAGGTCTTCCTCTTTCCCTTCCAGTCTTTTCCAGACAAGGCTTAAACCCTTCTCGTTCGCTTTCAAAGATGACTTGAGCCCGTCCTGCTTCTTGAGCCAGATGATCCCCTTGCCTCCGAGCTCTTTTGCCTTCTGGTCCAGCTTTTCGAGCTGGCTGCGGGAGACGGCTCCTCCCTTCTCAATCTTCAAGCCTTTTATCATCCCGCCTGAGGAGAGTGCCTTGCTGATGAGTTCTGAATCGAGGCTTGAGCCGATATCTGTCAGGTCTCTGATTTTCATCTCCGAGCGCAAATCAGGCTTATCCGTGCCGAAATTCTCCATGCTCTCGTCGTATGTTAGACGGGGAAAGGGACGATCTATTCTTTCGCCCTTGAGCTCGAAAACAGAAGCCATCATGGCCTCAACCAGCTCGAAGACGCTCTCCTGAGCGATGAAGCTCATTTCAATATCAATCTGGGTGAATTCAGGCTGGCGGTCTGCCCTCAAATCCTCGTCGCGAAAACAGCGGACAATCTGGAAGTAGCGTTCAAAGCCGGCAATCATCAGAATCTGCTTGAAAATCTGAGGGGATTGGGGAAGGGCGTAGAACCTTCCCTTGTAGATACGGCTGGGAACAAGATAATCCCTTGCTCCTTCTGGAGTAGATTTGGTCAGGAATGGAGTCTCTATCTCCAGGAAACCGTTCTGGCTCAGGAAATTCCGAATGCGCAGAGCTGCCTCATGCCTGAGCTTTATGTTATGCTGCATGGAAGGGCGCCTTAAATCCAGATACCTGAACTTAAAGCGGAGCTCCTCAGAGGCCTGAGGCGGCTCGGCGATGACAAAGGGTGGAACCTTGGCTGTGTTCAAAACGGCCAGCTCTTTGGCCTCGACCTCGACATCACCACTCGGAAGCTGAAGGTTTCGCGATTTCTCTTCCCGCTTCTTCACCATCCCTTTTATGCCCACCACATCTTCCATGCCCAGTCTCTTGGCCTTATCCAGGGTTTCTTTCATGCTCGAAGGAACGACGACCTGAACCAGCCCTCCTCTATCTCTGAGGTCGATAAAGACCAGGTTTCCCATGTCTCTCACCCTGCTCACCCAGCCGAGAATTGTCACCTCTCGACCTGTGTGCTCCAAGCGGAGCTCTCCGCCATAGGCAGTCCGTTTCCAATCTGTCACTTTCTTAGTTTCCATTTTTTCACTAGTATCCCCTGACCGTATTGAAACTCATAAACCATGTAACTTACCATTTTTTGATAAGATTTAGCAAAATAATTTAAGAGGACTCGCGCAGGATTTCGAGCATTTCCTCTA
>CAZJXZ010000462.1:0-1884 GCA_964549955.1 uncultured Eubacteriales bacterium | reverse complement strand
CCATCGCTGTGCTTCCTTTTGCAGATTTGAGCCCACAGCGGGACCAGGAGTATTTTTGCGACGGCCTTGCCGATGAGTTAATCAACGCACTTACAAAACTCCGAAAGCTAAAAGTCGCGGCGCGGACATCTTCCTTTGCTTATAAAGGAAAAGACATCGATATCCGCGAGATCGGAAAACAACTGGCCGTGGCAACAATGCTCGAAGGGAGTGTCCGGAAAGCCGGAGACAGACTTCGCATCACCGCCCAGCTCATCGACGTCGCCGAGGGCTATCACCTCTGGTCGGACCAATATGACCGGAATTTCGAGGACATCTTCGCCATCCAGGAAGAGATCACCCTGGCCATCGTCGACAACCTGAAAATCGGCCTATTGGGAGAAGAAAAAGAATATTTGATCAAACGCCACACTCAAGATCCAGAGGCCTATAACCTCTACCTTCAGGGCCGGCACTCCTGGTTCAAGCGGACGGTCGAAGGAATCCAGAAAGGCATGCAGTGCTTCAGGCAGGCGATTGAGAAGGACCCGAATTATGCCTTGGCCTATTCTGGGATCGCCGACTGTTACAGCAACCTTGGATTTTATTTCCTCGCCCCCCAAGAAGCTTTTCCCAAAGCCCTGGCCGCGGCCAAGCAGGCCTTAGAGCTGGATGACAGCCTGGCCGAGGTTCATACCTCGATAGCCTTCATTCTGGACAAATATGAATGGAACTGGCCGGCCGCTGAAATGGAATTCAAGAAGGCTATTGAAATCAACCCCAACTATGCCAACGCTCACCATTGGTATGCTCTCTTTCTGGGTGCCATGGATCGATGGGTGGAGTCCGCTGCCGAGGCCAAAAAAGCCGTGGATTTAGAGCCTTTGTCAACGCAATTCCGCATGGTTCTTGGAGTTACACTTTATCAGATGCGTCTCTATGAGAAAGCCGCCGAGGAATTCAACAAAACGATCGAGATGAACCCCTCCTTTTTCCCCTCTCGCTTTTTCCTCGGCTGGTGGACGTATCCAGAGATGGGGATGTATGAGAAAGCTTTTGCCGAAGCTCAGAAAGCAGTCGAGCTCACCAAGGGAGCCAGTATCACTGTAGCGGGCCTGGGATATGCCTATGCGATGGCCGGGAGAAGCGAGGAGGCTAGAAAGATACTGGGTGAATTGGCGGAAATCTCGAAAAAGACATACGTTTCACCGGTGGCTGTTGCTGTGATTCATGCTAGGCTGGGAGAGATAGATAAGGCTTTTGAATATCTGGAAAAGGCTTATGAGATTAGAGACCACTGGATGGATTATTTGAATGTCCTGCGCATGTTTGACCCCATGCGAGCTGACCCCCGCTTTACGGTGCTTTTGAAGAAGATGAATCTCGCCTGACAAGTGTATGAGTTGGTTTCAAGTTGCTTGAGGCGCCAATAAGATTTCTTTTTTGGCCGACTCAATCCTCAAATTGACAGCCTTCATGCGCCGTGTTAATCTGTTTTTTCAATGAATCGCGAGAAATTGCGGAAGTCGAGGACATGCCCTCCGTCTAAAAAATGAAAGGTTGAGAGATGCTTTGCCCGCTGTGCCATGCAGAAAATCTTCCTGACAGCCGATTCTGCCACAAGTGCGCTACACCTTTATATGCCGCGAAGGATGTTCCTGTTCCTCACACCCTGACTTTGGAAAAACCAGTGGACATGCTTACCCGCGGCTCTATTTTTGCCGGAAGATATGAGGTTATTGAAGAACTCGGCAGGGGAGGCATGGGCAGAGTCTACAAGGTCTTCGACCAAAAGATTAAAGAAATCGTGGCCCTCAAGCTCATCCATCCTGAAATCAGCGTCAATGAAAAAGCCATCGACCGCTTCAGGAATGAGCTGAAGTTTGCCCGCAAGGTCTCCCACCG
>CAZJXZ010000461.1:0-1896 GCA_964549955.1 uncultured Eubacteriales bacterium | reverse complement strand
GGGGCTTTTTTATTTCTTTATCTTTTCGATAGTGGCAATCATCTCCTTCACTTTGGGGACATCTGGATTCTGCGGGTCGATCTCGATGAACTTTCTGAAATTTTCAAGAGATTTTTCGAAATCGCCCTTGTTCAAATAAACATACCCCAGCTTCAGGTAAGGCTTTGACCAATCCTTCTTGATTGTGGTGGCCAGCTCAAAAAATTTAATGGCCTCATCTATTTTCTGATGAGAGAAATAGATTTCTCCCACATTATAAGCCGCCACCTCATCTTCAGGGGAAATTTCCAGGGCCTTTGCAAAATATTTCTGCGCTGATTCAAAATCCCCCTTTTGAATGTAAACCTCTCCCAGCCCTGAAAACGCGCGGAGGCTTGTGGCTGTATCTGCTTTGTAGTCACCTAAAGTCTGGATTGTCTTATCCAGGACAAGCAAGAACTCCGCCTCAGCTCTGTTAAGCTCTCCCTTTTTAAGATAACAGGAGCCGATGTTTAGATGGACTTGATATATCTCCGAGTATTTTTTCATGAACTCGTCAAAGATGGCCAGGGCTTCATCGTACTTTCCCTCATTGATGAGGAGATTTCCTTTGTCAAAAAGCTGGAAAGATTCATCGTCAGCAAGAAGGGCAGCAAAGCCAGCCATCTTCTTCAGAGTAAAGCTTATGGGTGGGTTCCTTGTTAACTGTTTGACATCCATATCGATATGAGAGCTGTTATAGCCTTTCTTGGAGGCTGTTATCCGCCAGACGCCTGTTCCCATCCCCGCCACTGCAAAATGCCCTTTTTTATCAGAATAGCCCTGAAGCTTTGCACTTGTCATCGGGCTTTCGACAACGATCAAAACCCCGTCCAGAGGCTGGCCATTCTCATCCACAACCGTGCCGCTTATTCTCCCCTTTCCCATCTGTTGCTGAGCCAGGTTGAAGCTCTTTTCAAAAAACAAGAAAACTAAAATAAAAATGCCTAGATTTAGCAATATATTTTTAAGAATACGATTCACCTCAGTTCTCCTGTTGTCATAAAATTGATCTTCCCTTTGCCTTCCTTTTTCCCAATCTTATCCTTGACTGTAATCTCCAAGGTATACTCTCCAGGCTCCAATTTTTTATCCGGAAAGAGCAAGTCCAAAGGAAGGCTGACAATAGGAGCAGGAATCTTATCAAGAACTTGCGGCTGGAATCTCACCACATCTTGCTCACCTTTCTTGTAGACATAGCTGATTTCAAAGCTGAATCTGCCGTCCTCGGCGGGAATCCCGCCCAGGATTAAATAAAAGATATCGAGCTTCTCCGAAGAGCTGAACTCGTGGCCAAAGTAGGGCTCAATCTCCAGGAAGGAATAATGGAAAAGGTTCTTGTAAAGGTTGATCACAGAATCCGGAGAAGGCATCCTCTTCATGCTCTTAATAAAAAGCAAAGGGGTAAACCCCAGATTCTTCTCGAACTCCGAAGCAAAGGGCAGCTCGACCTCCTGAAAAATCAGGCCAATCTTTGTCAGGTCAGGGCTGGCTGCTGCAGCAGAAAGAAGATAATGACCCGGAGGGAGGATAGTCCCGAAAGAATAGAAATTCTCTTCTTCTGGATTATAAACTTTTGAGTCAACCCGATCTCCGTAAGGAAGATATATCTCTTTGTAGACTTTGTTGACTTGGCCGTCCTTGCCCAAAGAATATATCCTGAAGAAAAAATCGATGGTGCAGGACAAAATATTCTGTTCCTCCTCGACTTTTCTCTCTTCCTCCTTCTTGGCCTTCTCTTTCTTTTCTTCAAGCTCTGCGACAGCATAGCCAAGCGCGCTGTTTTTAATCTTCAGAAAAAAACAGGTGAAATAATCATTCTGGTAGGGAAAATAAAGAGTTTTGAAATAGGAAAGGGGGATATCTGAACGGGCTTGA
>CAZJXZ010000460.1:0-1901 GCA_964549955.1 uncultured Eubacteriales bacterium | reverse complement strand
TTTGAGACAAATAAAGATTTGACCCGAAGCGAACAGGTCCTGAATTTTATGCAAAAAGAGATTGACCGCGTCACTCCCAACCTTGCCTCTTACGAAAAAATCAAAAAAATAGCGCTGCTTGATAGAGATTTTGAGATAGAAAGAGGGGAAATGACTCCAACCCTTAAGGTTAAGAGGAATATAGTCGAGGAGAGGTATAGAAATATTATTGATGCCCTTTACAAGGAATGACCAGACTCTTTCTTTAACCAGTAGAGAATCCTGCCGCAATTTTCACAAATAATAATTTTTTCTTGGCCTTTCAATTTGTTCAAGACCTGAGGTCTGATGCGGACATGGCACATGGATTTGTCTAATTATGATCCAGAATCTCAAAACGGACATCTTGTGTTGGAGGAAGAAATGATTGCCCTGGAGATGAGAACACCGCCAAAAGGATTGAAAAGATTTTTTGCGAGCAGACTTCCTGCTCTGTCATTCATCCTGTTTCTAATATCTTTCCCAAGCCAAGAAACTTATCTTGACATATTCGTTCTGTTCAGATACAAATCCTTTATTATGATGATGATAAGAGAAAAAAGAGCATTTATTGTGGTCCTGACCTTGTTTCTATTTCTGGCCCTCATGGACTGTGCCAGTGTTGAGAAGAAATACAGAAAGGGCCAAGAGCTGGAGAGCAAGGGCCGTTTGGAAGAGGCTGCCCAGCGTTACATCAGTGTGCTGACCAAAGACCCGAGCATGGAAGATGCCCGGCAGAGGCTGGCCGATGTGGGCTCTCGTCTGGTCGATACGTACCTGGAGCAGGCTCACGTGCACAAGTCAAGCGGCGCCTATGAAAATGCTGTCGCGACGCTCAACCGCATCGACAGCCTGAGAACCCGGACAAGTCAGGTGGGTGTCATGCTTTCAGTGCCTGATGGTTATGCGCAATTTCGCCAGGAAATGATTGATGCCGCCGTTGCTTCCCTTTTTCAACAGGGTGAGAATCTGGAGAATGCGGGGAATTGGGCTGAAGCTCTCAGAAGATATGAACGCCTGCGTCAGTATCCCTTGTCTCCTGACCAAATGCAGAGAGCAGATGATTCCCGTGCACGGGTCTTCATCAAATGGGCTGAGCAGGATCTGGCGAAAGGGTTTTTCAGAGCGGCTTACGGGCATGCGCAAAGTGCAAAGGAAATTCTTGGCCCTGACAGTGAAACCGGAGCGCATGCTCAGGAGATTCAGAAGGCTGCACTTGAGGCCGGGACGAAGACCGTGGCTGTCCTTCCCTTCTGGGCCTCGGCAAGAGCCGCGGATGTCGCCCCCCGAGGAATGGAAAGCGATCTCTACGATACCCTCCTGTATGAGTATCTGGCTGCCCCGGTTCTTTTTGTGGGTCCGGTCGATCCCGGAGCGATTCACCGGGAGTTGAGCCGGCTCCGGATCAGAAGCGGGGAGATCGCCCTTCAAACGGCGGCTATGGTCGGGCTGACTTTAAACACGGATTTTATTGTGATCGGCTGGATTGAATCCTACCTCCAGCAAGACGGTATTCCTGAAGAAATGGAGCGGAGAGCTCCTCTCCGCAGAGACAGATCATCGTACGCCACTTATACAGAAAGAAAGTACACCGTTGAGCTGACTGGCGAGGTTATGTACCAGATCGTCGATCCTGCTGCGAGCAGAGTCATAGCTGAAGAAACTGTCGTTGCCAAAATACCCGGTCAATTCAGGCGCGGTTATTTTGAGGGGGACTATACAACCCTTGATCTGTCTCGGGACGAGCGGATGTTATTCGATAAAGAAGAGTGGCTCCGGGCTGAAGAAGAGCTTAAAACGAAATTGTATAATAAGCTGGCTGAAAATATCGCCGCCAGTATTTTTGAGAGGGTTTTACGATTCGTCAAGTGACCGCATCCTAA
>CAZJXZ010000459.1:0-1902 GCA_964549955.1 uncultured Eubacteriales bacterium | reverse complement strand
GTCGGAAGGGGGAAAGCGAAGCTGTTCCCCCTCCGAGAAGTCGCTGGGGCAAAAGTGGCGTGTTTTCGAGCCATTCAGCCGGAGTTCAGTTTAAGAAATCCCGGTTATCTCGCCGTCGTCAGTGACATCTATTCTCTCGGCAGTAGGCGATTTTGGCAATCCGGGCATGGTCATGATATCACCGCAGTAAATCACCACAAAGCCTGCACCAGAGCTTAGGGAAGCATCGGTGACAATAAGAGTAAAATTCCTCGGCCTTCCTAAGGCTTCGTCGTCACCAGAAAGCGAATACTGCGTTTTGGCGATACAAACAGGAAGATTCATGAACCCATCGCCCTCAATCCTGAGTATCTTCCTCTCTATCTTTCCTTCCATGGTTACAGATGCCGCTCCATAAATTTTTTTAGCCACAACCTCGATTTTCTCCATGAGGGGGATGTTCAAAGGATAGAGGAACTGAAAATGGCTTTTATCTTGCTCGATTGCCTTTAGAACCTCCTGCACCAGCTCCAGTCCGCCTTCTCCACCCTGGCCATAGACATTACTCAAGGCGGCTCGAACATTTTCCCTCTGGCATAAGTCCAGAAACTTCTTCATTTCAGCATCTGTATCTGTGGGAAACTTATTCAAGGCGACAACAACTGGAACGCCAAAAATCCTCATGTTCTCAATGTGCTTTTGAAGGTTTTCAAAGCCTCGCTCCAAAGCTTTCAGGTTCTCGTCTTTGATATTCTTCAGCTCCATCCCGCCATGGAATTTAAGGGCCCTGACAGTCGCCACCAGGACACAGGCATCGGGCGGAGGGACATGGCCAGTCCTGACGACAATGTCAAAAAATTTCTCCGCTCCAAGGTCAGAGGCAAAACCTGTTTCGGTGACGACAAAATCGGCGAGACGAAGAGCCATCTTGGTGGCAATGATGGAATTTGTTCCGTGAGCGATATTGGCAAAGGGTCCGCCATGGATCAGGACAGGAGTGCCTTCTAGAGTCTGGACAAGATTAGGCTTTATGGCATCCTTGAGCAAAGCAGCCATCGCCCCTTCTGCCTTGAGTTCGCGAGCAAAAACAGGCTTATTCTCCGGCGAATAGCCGACGAAGATATTCCCCAGCCTTTGCTTCAAGTCTTTCAGGTTTTCCGAGAGGCAGAGAATGGCCATGACTTCAGAGGCAGCGGTGATATCAAAACCCGTCTCCCGGGCTATTCCCTGAAGAGCGCCGCCGATGCCCACCACAACTTCGCGCAAGACACGGTCGTCCACGTCCATAACCCTCTTCCAAGAAATCTTGCGACAATCGAACAACCCGCAGACCCCGTCAAAATGAAGGCGGTTATCGACCATGGCTGCTAAAAGATTGTGGGCTGCGGTCACGGCATGAATGTCCCCAGTAAAGTGGAGGTTTATCTCGTCAGAAGGAACAACTCTGGCATACCCGCCTCCTGTTGCTCCTCCTTTCATCCCGAAAACAGGGCCGAGCGACGGCTCTCTCAAAGCTACGACTGCCTCCTTCCCCAAGAGAGTCAAGGCGTCAGCCAGCCCGATAGAAGTCGTGGTTTTGCCCTCTCCGGCTGGAGTGGGGGTCATGGCTGTGACCATGATTAATTTTCCTTTTTTGCCCTCTTTCTTCTGGGGTGCGTCTAAAGATATTTTTGCCTTATACCTTCCATATTTCTCTAAATGCCGCTCTTCTATCCCGAGCTTCTTGGCAATCTCCTCTATGGGTTTCATCCCTTTCTTTCCGATTTCAGCATCGCTTGCCATTTATGCCTCCTTATTTAAGAAGTATTCTCACCATGCATCTTTGAAATAACAGCTTTGAGAAGATCAGGCTAGGTGATTGAGAAAACCGTTTGAATAGCTCAGGCAAAGTGGTTCGAAGGCACGCCGCTTTTGCCCCAGCGA
>CAZJXZ010000458.1:0-1905 GCA_964549955.1 uncultured Eubacteriales bacterium | reverse complement strand
CCTCTCCCTTCGGTCGAGGAACCATGCCCGCTCAGCCTTCAAACGGTTTTCGAAATACCCAGCCTGATCCCTTTTCATCATAGATTCGCAAATGCTCTCTCATAAAGGAGAAATTCGATGGTTATAAAATTAATTATAACAGCGGTCGGAGTCTTGCTCATCATTGTGGTCAACTGGTATTTCTTTTTCTCTCGGAGGAAAAAGGTCTCTGCCTCGATGGAAAGAAGCGGGCTTCAGGAAGTCCGAATCGTAGTCAAAGGCGGATACACGCCTGATGTCATCGTTGTCAAGAAAGGAACTCCTGTGCGCTTGAATTTCTACCGTGACGAGACGGCTGACTGTTCTGATACCATTGTCTTTGGGGATTTCAATATACGAAAGCCTCTTCCTGCTTACAAGACAACAGCCATCGATTTCACGCCTGATAAAGAAGGCGAATATGAATTTACCTGCGGCATGGGAATGTTAAGAGGAAAGCTGATCGTTAGATGAGTTCTTGAAAGAGAAGAAAAAACTCTTTTTGTTTTAAATCATCTTTGATGATGGCGCAGTTCAATCAGCATCGCTTCAGAGTAGAACGTCCGGACCATCCTCACCTTGTGCTTCAGCCTTTGAATTCAGGATTTTTTCGAATGCCTGAAGATATTCTTGCCGTCTTCGGCTTGAAACCAGGTCCTGCGCCGTCCGTATATAAAAATGATGACACCGAGTGATTTTCTAGAAATTCTTTGTTTACCGCAAGAGCATGAAGGAAGGAGAATAAAGATGAGAAAAGCCGCCGTCTTTGCCTGTGTTCTTTTCCTTGCCCTTTGGCTGACAAGGGGCCTCCCCCAGGAGAGAAAAGACGAGTCCGAGACTTCCTTCGATCCCCAGAAAGCCTGGCCGGTCGAGGAGCTCAAGGAGGATTTCTCCGTTCTACGCAGCTCTATCGAGGAGGGGCATGCCGGGCTTTACCGCTATTCAACCAAGGAGGAAATGGACCGGCGTTTCGACGATGCCTTTTCAATCCTGACAAAACCCCTGACAGAGCTGGAGTTCATGCGCCTGCTCGCTCCGCTGGTTGCAGCCCTCGGCTGCGGCCATACAGGATACCAGTTTTCACCCGGGTTTTCGGCCTACGTTGAAAAACTGCCAGCCTGTCTTCCGTTCGGGCTGAAGTTCATCGGCCGCAAGGCCTACCTGTTGCAAAATTTCAGTGACAGGCCGGACCTGCCGATGGGGGACGAGCTCCTCTCGATCAACGGACGCGCAATGTCCGATATCATCGACAGAATGCTGCTCATCATCCCTTCGGATGGCCGCATCCAAACCGCCAAGTTCCGGAGGATGGAAAACCTCAGGTCATTCAACATGTTTTACACGATCGTTTTCGGCTTGACCGACCAATTTACTTTAGAATTTAGATCGCCTCAGGATAACGCTATGAAAAATCTGACAGTCCCGGGCAAGACACGAGCCGAGATCTTTCGCCTCCTCGAGGAGCGCTACCCAGAGACCGCCAAGAGCCTGCCGCCGATTTCTTTAGACTATAGAAGAGGCATTCCGGTCCTTAGCATCAGGACCTTCGGCAGCGGCGCTTACCTGCGGGCTAAGATTTCTTATCCCGAGTTTCTAGAAAAAACCTTCCAGGAACTGAACGACAAGAACATGGCAAGTTTGATCATTGACCTTCGGGATAACGGCGGCGGGGAAGACGCTTTCGGGAAAATTCTCTTTGCTCACCTGACCGACAAGCCCTTCCAGTATTATGCTGCGCTGGAAATCAAAAAAATGGAGTTTGATTTTCTCAAATACACAAATGTCCCTGCGGAGCGGCGGTCGCAGGCCGGCGGCCGCTTCCAAAAGAACGGCCGCGGC
The DNA here is from genome assembly GCA_964549955.1 of uncultured Eubacteriales bacterium. Classification (GTDB taxonomy): domain Bacteria; phylum Acidobacteriota; class Aminicenantia; order Aminicenantales; family Aminicenantaceae; genus CAZGMN01. The sequence goes on along the minus strand of CAZJXZ010000458.1, from coordinate 48 downwards.
TGGTATGATGTTCTATTTCATCCCAATGTCGGAATCCAGCAGCCCATC
>CAZJXZ010000457.1:0-1917 GCA_964549955.1 uncultured Eubacteriales bacterium | reverse complement strand
CCTGAGGCTGAGTTCAACATCGTCAACTGCCCGATGCTTGCCTATCCCATCTGCGAGGAGATGGAAAAGAAATTTGGCATTCCGTTTTCTCGGCATGTCTATCCGCTGGGCAGGGAAGCTATCACCAATTACATCATGGCCTTTGCCAAGTTCTTCGGCAAGGAAAAGGAAGCGCAGCAGTACATCGATGCTCGCTGGGAGAAGGAAGGCATCGAGCCTCTCTGGCAGGAGGCAAAGAAGCTTGTCAAGGATAAGACCATACTCATGGATTCGGCGATTTCCATGACGTCAGTCAACCGCCAGATGGGCTATGCCCGCATGCTGCAGGAGCTTGGAGTCGACCCTGAAAAAATCGTATTCTTCAACATCGGGCCTTCAGAGATACTCGGCAGGCGAGAGGGCGTGGAGTATTACTTGACCACCTCAGCCGCAGGAAAGCCGTTCAATCCCAAGTTCTTATGGTGGCCTGCCCCGCACGCCATAAAGCTATCTCCGATTGAGGTTGCAGACTGGCTCGGAGTCAAGGATTCTGAAGTTCTCCATCTCTACGGCGACCTGGGCTGGTACACCAAGGCTCCCAGATGGGACGCATCGAATATCGCCCAGGTTCAGTCTTCGATTCACTTTCGAAGACGAAGGAATGTTTGTCAGAGGTCGATATTATTCTCCGGGACAAAAGCCCTTTTGAGGGACATCATCCTGGCCATCAAAGGTGCCAAGAGAGAAGGGAAGTGGACATTGTACAGCAGGATTCTCGGAAAATGGCCGGTTCCTGAGCCGCCCGCAGTCAGCAAGGGCAAGATAGGAAAATAAAGGAGGAAAAAAATGCGCGCTTACACACCTCATATCTGGACAGACCAGTATCAGCCGAGCGCCATGTTCGGCTCAGTCTTGGCTCTCTCAGGAGTCGAGGGAGTCGAGCTGGCCTATCACGGCCCTGCAGGCTGCTACACGATTGCCACCCATATCCGTACCGACCAGGCTCCGATGGGTACCTACTCTGCCATGAGGCCGAGCGGAATAACCGAAGACAACCTGGTCATGGGCACGAGCATGGACAAGCTCAAACAATTGCTGAAGTTTATAAGGCTCGAGTCTGAGCATACAAAAAGAAAACCATCGCTCTTAGCCATCGTCAACACCGATTCGACAGCCATCACTGGTGATGACATGACAGGTGCAGCCAAGATGTTCGAGAAGGAAACAGGAGTTCCTTCGATTGCCGTCGATGCGCCAGGGTTCAAAGGGTGGGATATCACCGGATATGACCTGGCCTACAGAGCCTTGCTTACGAAGTTTGCCAAGCCCAATGTCGCCAAGAAGCCTGACAGCGTCAACCTCATCGGCCCTTATCTTCTTTCTTCGCAGAACTGGCTTTTCGACTTCGAGGGAATCAAGGATTTGTTGAACAGAATAGGAGTGAGCGTCAATTGCGTCTTGACCAGGAATACAAAGATTTCAGACATCGAGAACTTTGCTGCTGCCCAGATGAACCTGATGCTGACCAACGAAGATTTACCTCTCTTTGCCAAAGAGACAGAGAGGCTTGGAGTGCCGAATTTTGGAGCAGAGCTTCCCTTGCCCTATGGGCTGGTCAACACCGAGGAATGGTATTATGCTCTGGCCGATAAATTAGGAAAATTAGAACAAGCCAATAAGGTTCTTCAAGAAGCGAGCAAGAAGGTCAAGAATGTGCTCGGCTTCAACTATTCCTACACCTGGCAGTCCAACCTGATGCTCCAGAAGAGGGCAGCCCTTATCGGCCGCGCTCACTTTATCGCCTCAATGGCCAGATGCCTCTATTATGACATGGCCATCTATCCCGAGGTCATCGCCCTTCAGGCTGCGACCAAAGAGTCAGTCGATGGCGCAAAGAAGTTGATAGAAGCGATGGAGAAGGACGGGATGTCGCCGAAG
>CAZJXZ010000456.1:0-1919 GCA_964549955.1 uncultured Eubacteriales bacterium | reverse complement strand
CATATCGTCATCCAGAATCTTCTCGACCACAATTTTCAGGGTCCGATCTATCCCATCAATCCCAAAGCAGCGTTCATCAAAAGTTTCAAAGCCTATCCTTCTGTCAGCGATGTCCCCGATGAGATAGATTTGGTCAATATCTCGATTAAGAACACTTTAGTCCCTGCAGTCCTTGAGGAATGCGGCAAGAAAGGAGTTAAGTTTGCCATCGTCCATACTGCAGGCTTCAAAGAAGTCGGGGAGGAAGGGATTAAGCTGGAAAAGCAGATTGTAGAGATTGCCCATAAGTACGGGATGAGAATCTACGGCCCGAATTCGCAGGGAATTCAGAACTCAGACCCGGCTGTCTCCGTATACGCTAATTTCACCTTTGTCCCGATGAGTCCGGGCAATATCTCCATCGTTGCCCAGAGCGGCGGAGTGGGGGAGACGCTGAAGATTCATCTTCATCGGATTGGCAAGGGAATAAGGATGTATTCCAGCTTCGGCAATGAGGCAGATGTCAGCATGAATGAGATCATCGATTATTACGGCCAGGATGAGCAGACAAAGGCCATCATGGTTCATATCGAGACCTTTAAAGACCCTGCCGGTTTCCTCGAGGTGGCGAGCCGTGTCACTGCGAAAAAACCAATCCTTGCCTTGAAGACAGGAAGGACATCAGAAGGAACAAAGGCCGTTGCTTCCCACACCGGGCGGCTGGTCGAGCAGGAGGCGATTGCCGATGCGATTTTCCGCAAGAGCGGTGTCCTCCGCTTCGATTCCCAGGGAGACATGATCAACGCTGCCATCGCCTTTTCCAATCAGCCGGTGCCCAAGGGCGATAGGGTGGTTATCGTCACCAACACCGGAGGACCCGCGATTATCGCTGTCGATGAATGCATGGCTGCGGGGCTGAGGCTGGCTGAATTGAGCGCAGAGACAAAGGAAACCCTGAAAAAACTTGTCTTCCAGGAGGCGATTGTCTCCAACCCGGTTGATGTTGTCGCCACTGCCGGTCCTGAGCAGTACGGCGGCACGGTCGAAGCGCTTCTCAAAGACCCGAACATCGATTCCCTGCTGCTTGTTTTTGTTACCGCGCCTTTTGTTGATTGCCACGGCATAGCCAGAAAGCTGGGCGAGATCGGTAAGACTTCGCCAAAGCCGATTGTCTGCCAGGTGATGACCATCGAGAAGTGGGCTGGAGTCATCCGCACCATCAGAGAGAGCGGAATTCCTGTCTATGATTTTGCCGAGACAGCAGCCAGAGCTCTGGCTGAAATGACCAAATACGGGAAGATTGTCCAGAGAAAAGCTCCGACCTATAAGAGATATGATGTGGAGAAAGGTCAGGCAGAGAAGATAATCAGCCCTTATCGAGGCAAGGGAAAATTCTTGCCGCAGGATGATGTTTTTGCAATTCTCCGCTGCTACGGCATTCCTTCTACAAAAACTTTGAGAGTAGAGAAGGAGGATGAATTGGAGAAAGCAGCGGCAAAGATTGGCTATCCTCTGGCCTTAAAGGTTGATGCTGAAGCTATCATTCATAAGACCGAAGCAGGAGGAGTTGCCCTCAACCTCAAGGATAAGAAAGAGCTTCTTGGCTCCTTCAAACAGATGGCCAAGAAGTTTGCCGAGCACAAGCCTAGCTTCATCCTTCAGGAATACTTGGAAGGCGGCAAAGAGGTGATTATGGGAGCTAAAGCTAACGAAGGGCTCCTGCCCACACTCGTCTTTGGGCTGGGCGGAGTATTTGTCGAGACATTGAAAGACGTTCAATTCAGGCTAGCTCCTCTTTCTGAAGAGGAAACATTAGAGATGATTCACTCCATCAAGGGATATCCAGTTCTAGAAGGCGCAAGGGGAGAGAAGGCGGTGGACATCGAGAAGCTAATCGAAATCCTGATTCGCCTTTCTCAGCTTGTCTCGGATTTTCCTGA
>CAZJXZ010000455.1:0-1928 GCA_964549955.1 uncultured Eubacteriales bacterium | reverse complement strand
GCGCCCAAGGTCAAAGCCATCCGCGGTTTGTCTGATTTTGGATTCTCCTATGTCTATGTAATCTTTGAAGACGGGACTGATATCTATTGGGCCCGCTCGAGAACACTCGAATACTTGAGCAAGATCATTCCCCGCCTGCCAGAAGGCGTGCAGACAGAGCTCGGGCCTGATGCCACTGCGCTCGGCTGGGTTTTTCAGTACGCCCTTGTTGACACCTCGGGCAGCAATAGCCTTGCAGACTTGAGAAGCCTTGAAGACTGGCACCTTCGTTATTATCTTCAGAGCGTGCCTGGAGTGGCCGAGGTGGCCTCGATCGGCGGTTTTGTCAGGCAGTATCAGGTCAATGTCATCCCCAACGCCCTGCTCGCCTATAATATTCCCCTGGAAAAAGTCATCGAAGCCATCCGCAGCGGGAACAACGATGTCGGGGGGAGACTGGTTGAATTCACCGGCCGCGAATATATGGTTAGAGGCAGAGGATACGCCAAGACTGTCGAGGACATCAAATCCATTGTCATCGACAGCGACCATAAAAGCGGCACTCCCATCCTCGTCAAGGATATAGCCAATGTAAACCTTGGCCCGGATATCCGGAGGGGAGTCAGCGAACTCGACGGCAAAGGCGAAGTTGCCGGCGGCATCGTTGTCATGCGCTACGGTGAAAATGCCCTGAAGGTCATCAAAAGAGTAAAGGAGAAGATCAAGGAGATAGAGCCATCACTTCCAGCCGGAGTTAAAATTGTCACAACTTATGACCGCTCCGAGCTCATTCTAAAGTCCATCGATACGCTCAAACATACTTTGATCGAAGAACTCATCATCGTCAGTATCGTCATCCTCATCTTCCTGTTGCACATCCCCAGCGCCATCATCCCTATTCTCACGCTCCCGATAGCGGTCATCATCTCTTTCATTCCCATGTACGGATTCAGAATCACGGCGAACATCATGTCTTTAGGAGGGATTGCCATCGCCATCGGCGCCATGGTCGATGCCGCTGTGGTTGTCGTCGAGCAAACCCACAAGAAGCTCGAGCATTGGGAAGAAGAGGGCAGGCCCGGAGATTACAAAGAGGTCGTCATCAGCGCTGTGAAAGAAGTCGGGGGGCCAAGCTTTTTTTCTCTTCTTGTCATCGCCGTTTCATTTATTCCTATTTTCGCTCTCGAGGCTCAGGAGGGAAGGCTCTTCAAGCCCCTGGCTTTCACCAAGAATTTTGCAATGATTGTTGCCGCCATATTGGCTATTACACTTGACCCGGCTATGCGCCTCCTTTTCACCCATGCCCGCGAATTCACCTTTAAACCTGTCTGGCTGAGAAAAATTATCAATACTCTCGCCGTCGGCAAGATTCGGAGCGAGGAGAAACATCTGATAAGCCGCCCTCTGATGAAGATCTACCATCCTGTGCTTGAATTCGTTCTGCGCTTCAAATGGGCTGTGATTGCCGCTGCAGTCTTTATTGTCGCAGCGACCATCCCTTTCTACTTCAAGCTCGGCTCTGAGTTCATGCCGCCGCTCAACGAAGGTGTGATTCTTTATATGCCCATCACTCCCCCAGGAATTTCTGTCACTGAAGCCCAGCAGCTTCTTCAAGTTCAGGACAAGATTCTCAGGACTTTTCCAGAAGTCGAGCGGGTATTTGGAAAGGCGGGCCGGGCCGAAACATCCACAGACCCTGCTCCATTCTCGATGATGGAAACCGTGGTTGTGCTCAAGCCTGAAAAAGAATGGAGAAAAAAAGAAAGGTGGTTCTCGAAATGGCCGGAGTTTATCCAGGCGCCTCTGCGAAGAATCTGGAGGGACAGAGTGAGCTGGGAAGAGCTCAAGAACGAGATGGACAGGGCCATGCAGTTTCCTGGAGTATCCAATGCCTGGACCATGCCGATTAAAGCGCGAATCGATATGCTGACAACCGGCATCAGGACGCC
>CAZJXZ010000454.1:0-1931 GCA_964549955.1 uncultured Eubacteriales bacterium | reverse complement strand
GATACGCTCTACAAGTTTGCCAATTCGATCGATTACAATGGAATAACTAAACTGCAAGCTGAAGGAGGCAAGGCACCAGGATTCGAAGCGGTATTCACCATCACGGGACTATTAGCAGTAACGTATCTTTTAATGAGAAGAAGGGGATAAAAATAAAAAGGGGTATATTTTTTCCTTCTTCCTTTCTTTTTCAGCACTTATACACATGTCAAGCTTTTCCTGCCTACGCTCTTGAAAGAAGCAAAAAGGAGAAGATATGAATGATGATTATCAAACCAAAAAGAGAGAAAAGGGAAAAGCTCTCGAATTGAGAGTCTTCTCCTATGCCCCGTATAATACCTGTAGTCCTGTTCTATCTGGTTCTTCGAGTGTTCGCTTCTTTGTCTCACCCTCTATTGAATAGCCGTACATCGTCACCTCGGAGCATGTTGAGCTGTAGAGGTCACCAAGACCAACGCTATGACCAAACTCATGTGTTGCAATGTTCTGTAAATCCATTTTGGTTGAATCCAGTGAGGCATCTCCCCAGTCAAACCTGGTATTGAATAGCATGTCAAATTCCACGATCTGTTTACCTTTCGGTGTATACCATATTGATGTTACTGCTATTACCCTTTCATCTGGATAGTCACTAAAGACAATTGCGTTCTGGAAATTCTGTACACCGTACTGAGCAGTAGAATCTATCGTATACGTGTCATTAAACAGTTCGCTTGATGTTCCAATATCCCATGTCTCTGCTGAAGTAGATACTGCAGCAGTTACAAAAGCTTCCTTTAGCCCTTCTAAATTCGTTGGATTTATTACATAATTTACTGGTAGAGCCTTCCACTTAACACCGAGAAGTTTGTAGCAACTCTCTGCTTTTGGTGCTTTAGGTTGTACGTCTGGCCTTACATAATGGATAAAGTCTATTCGTTCAAGATCCCAATTCCCTGATTCTGTTTTATCTATAGCTTGTGAATGGTCGGTTGCTTGGCTATGTTCTTTTGCCTCATCGTTTGCTGGAATCAGCATTGCCGTAGCGGTGAGCGAAAGCACTAAAATCGCAGCCAGTATGATTCCCACCAAAACGGGGGTTTTTCTTCTCATTTTTTACCTCCTAGTCTCGGCCGTCTTTTCTATATTACTACTCATTTTTTCTTATAAAAGCTTTTTCATTACTTTAAATTTAATTTCAATCGATAGTATAGCACCAATTCCAGAAATATTTGCTTTAAATTATTTCTTAGATAATTTCTCTTATCGAAACTCGTTTTTTACACCACTGAAAATTTAATGAGAGAAATAGAAAAGATTTTATCAAGACGATCCCTTCTCCCTCAGGCTGAGGGGAGATACATAATAATTGTGGATAGGCTGTTAGTAACGGCTAAGGGTCTTATTGTTTATCTTCAGGTGGCTTTCTTCTAAATGTCCCTTCGCTTATCTTTTGAAGGTTAAAGGACGAGAAATACCCACTTTTTCAGTTTGAACTCTTTAATTATAATAGTTATTTCAAGATATTCTAATAAGATCACCTGAAGATACTCTTCCTTCTTCAGGTTTCAGACAATCGGTTTCATGGACCCGGAAGAGAGAGCTTTTCAGGTCAAATCCTCAATCTCTACCACATCATCTTCACTGATTTCTTTGCCGACCACTCCGCTCTCAGATATAACGGGCAATAGATTGTACTCCTTTGAAAGCCCTTTCCTGACTATGTTAACATCGAACACGAACTTTGTCGTCTCATCTTCCTTTACCTCGAAGAGGTTGACGATTTCCAGCTTCTCATTGGGTATTTGGACATCTGCTGGACTACCGCCCACTAAAATGGCTTCCACATGCTCAACATAGAGTTCGATCTTGGAATAGTTCCCTGCCTCGAGGTTGGTATTCAGGATTTGCAATGCCTTTTCATCGACCAACTCCGTCAGCTCAGCCGTGGG
>CAZJXZ010000453.1:0-1939 GCA_964549955.1 uncultured Eubacteriales bacterium | reverse complement strand
GAAGAAAAGGACTGGGAGTTAAAGCCGACGACCTGCTGGACAGGCTCGAAGAAAAGGCTTTGGCTGAGGTTAAGAAGAGAAATCCTCAATTGACTGCAGAGCTGCAAAAAGAAACAGCCCAGAGGATAGCCTGCGGTGCACTCCGTTATTTTATGCTCAAGTTCGCTCGCAACTCGCTCATCGTTTTTGATTTCGAGGAGGCCCTGAACTTTGAGGGAGAAACCGGACCTTATCTTCAGTACACATTGGTGAGAATCAACAGCATCTTTCGCAAATTGAAGGAAAGGGAAGGATTCGAAGAGAAAGACGTCCAGCCCCTCATCGCTTCAGAAAAGATTCAGCTGGAACTGCTCTCTCCAGAAGAGCAGGCTGACTTCTGGGACCTCGTCCTCTATGGCTCGCAGTTCGAAGAGGAGGTTCTCCATTCCATCAATTCCCTTGAATTCTCACACCTGGCCAAATTCTCTTTCAACCTCTGTCAGAAGTTCAACGCCTATTACCATCTTTACCCGATTCTGGCTGAGAAAGACAAAGAGATTAAACGCCTGCGCATCTTGACCATCTATTACATCAGAGAAGTTCTCAAGAGCGCTCTGAGGCTGATGGGAATACCGGAGCCTGAATTGATGTAATGAAGTTTTTAACATAAACACAACATGTTATGTGTCATTGTGAGAAGAAGCCGAAGCCGCGAGCGGAGCGTGGAGCGAAGCGACGTGGCAATTTCGCGAGGTCATTGCGAGGCGCGGAGCGCCGTGGCAATCTCATCAAATAAAGAGATTGCCACGCTCCCTTCGGTCGCTCGCAATGACAAGGTGGTTGCTACGTTAGCTTCGGGCTCGCAATGATAAGGCAACGAAATTCGCTGAATGAACTTTAATATAATAAGAAAGATTCAATTAGGATGATCAAGAAAGGAGACAGGGAATGATTGAAGTCGAGCATCTCACCAAAAAGTACGGCGACCTTGTAGCTCTCAAAGATTTAAGCTTTAAGGTCGAAGAAGGAAAAATATGGGGCCTATTAGGTCCGAACAAAGCAGGAAAGACAACAACAATGAGAATTCTTACCGGCTATCTGCCTGCCAATGAGGGCAAGGCATCTGTCGCCGGCTACGATGTTTTCGAGCAGCCTAATGAAGTCAAAAAAATCATTGGCTATCTTCCTGAAGCTCTTCCCCTTTATCCTGAGATGACAGTTCTCTCCTTTCTGAATTTTGTCTCAGAAATCAAGCAAATCCCTGCTTCAAAGAAAAAAGAAGCCGTGGAGAGGAGCATCGAGGTGAGCGGCCTGGAGACGGAGAGGGGAAGGCTGATCAAGCACATCTCCCGGGGTTTCAAGCAGCGGGTGGGTATCGCCCAGGCCCTGATCCACGACCCCCAGGTTCTCATTCTGGATGAGCCGACCATCGGCCTTGACCCGAAACAAATCATCGAGATCCGCCAGCTCATCAAGTCATTCAAGGGAGAGCGGACAATTCTTATCTCAACCCATATTTTGGCCGAGGTGACCCAGACTTGCGATGGCGTGGTGATCATCAACGACGGCCTGCTCATGGCTTCAGGCTCTCTCGAAGCACTGACCGCTTCTTTTAGGGAAAAAGAGGGAGTGGTGGTCAGGCTTAAAAAGTCAGGAGAAAGCACTCTTTCACTCCTTAGAGAGATACAAGGAGTGGACCGAGTCAGCCGGGAAAACGACGAGCTAAAGATTGAATGGAGCAAAGGAAAAGACTTAAGGGATGAGATTGCAAGGCTTGTCGTCGAGAAAGGGCTGGGCCTGGTTGAGATGAGGCCCCTGGCGATGGATATCGAAGACCTTTACCTCAAGGTCGTCTCAGGAGGAGTCAAGCAATGAAAAACATTTGGGCAATATGCAAGAAAGAGGTCAACACCTACTTCACCTCTCCGATTGCCTATGTGGTCATCGCCGTCTTTCTGGT
>CAZJXZ010000452.1:0-1945 GCA_964549955.1 uncultured Eubacteriales bacterium | reverse complement strand
TGGCGATGCGAGAAGCCAAGCGCTGCTTAAGGTGTGACTTAGAAAGTAAAGGAGGAAAAAAATGAGCGAAGTGAAAAAAGTCAAACTCACGATCAATGATAAGCCGATAGAGGTTGATGAAGGAACGACTATTCTCAAGGCTGCCAAGCTCCTGGATATTGACATCCCGACTCTCTGTTATCATCCTCTTCTGCAGCCTTATGCAGCCTGCCGAGTATGTGTCGTTGAAAGAAAAATCAAGGAAATAAGCACCCTGGTCACTTCCTGCAACACAAAAGCTCAGGAAGGAATGGTTATCTACACGGATTCTGAAAAAGCGCTGAAGGCCCAGCGTCTGAACGTGGAAATGCTCATGGCCCAAGCTCCAGCTGCCGAGCCTGTGCAAAAAATTGCCAAAGAATTGGGAATAGAAAAGACGAGGTTTGAGATAAGAGACCCAAAGGAAAAATGCATTCTCTGCGGTTTATGCGTCCGAACCTGTGAGCAGGTCGTCGGCGCCAATGCCATCAGCTTCATTGAAAGGGGAGTGGAACGCAAGGTCTCTCCTCCCTTCGGCGAGCCATCCGAAGCCTGCATCGGCTGCACAGCCTGCGCCTATTTCTGCCCGACTGGAGCCATGACCTATGAAGACCTGCACCAAAGAAAGATCATCCACAGCGAGCTAAACCTCGGTCCCTCAACGGCCATCCGCGTCCCCATCCGCCAGGCTGTGCCCATGATTCCCTTTATCGACGAACAAGCCTGCATTCACTTCAAGACCGGAAACTGCAAGCTCTGCGAAAAGGTCTGCGACAGAGAGGCGATTAACCATGAGATGAAGGAGGAAGAGATTGAACTCGAGGTCGGTTCGATCATCCTCGCTTCTGGCTTCAAGCCTTTTGATCCAAAACGCATACCGGCTTACGGCTATGGGAGGTTCAACAACATCATCACTGCCCTGGAGTTTGAAAAATTGGTCAACGCCTCAAGCCCAACCGGAGGAAAAATCCTTCTGGCCAACGGAGAAGAGCCAAAGGCCGTGGGCATCATCCACTGTGTCGGCTCCCGCGATGAAAACTACAATGAGTACTGCTCCCGTGTTTGCTGCATGTACTCGCTGAAATTCGCCCATCTCATCAAAGAGAAGACGAGTGCCGATATCTACGACTTTTACATCGACATGAGGTGCTTTGGAAAAGGCTATGAAGAATTCTACCATCGCCTTCTGCATGAAGGAACCAAATTCATCAGGGGACGAGTTTCGGAGGTGACCGATGTGGCTCTGACAGAACAGGAGGAAGGAAAGCTCATCATCCGCGTGGAAGACACGCTGCTTGGAATGGTGCGGAGAATCCCGGTTGACATGGTCATCCTGGCTACGGGCCTCGAGCCGAGTCTGGACCACAATCAAATCGCCAAGATTTTTAACATATCCTGCAGCCAGGATACTTTTTTCCTGGAGAGGCATCCAAAACTGGCTCCTGTCTCCACCTTTTCCGACGGCATCTTCCTGGCAGGAGTCTGCCAGGCGCCCAAAGATATTCCTGACACAGTTGCCCAGGCCGGCGCCGCGGCTTCAGAAGCCCTGGCTCTGGCAGACAAAGGCACTTTCGAGCTCGAGCCAATCACCGCTGAGATCGAGGAGGAACTCTGCGCCGGCTGCCAGCTCTGCATCGGGCTCTGTCCCTTCACAGCCATAACTTACGATAAGGCGAAAGGAGTTTCGGTCGTCAACGATGCCCTCTGCAAGGGCTGCGGGACCTGCGTCGCTGCCTGCCCCAGCGGAGCTTCTCGGCAGAAACACTTCCGCGACGAGCAGATTCTGGCTGAGATCGAAGGAATCGTCATCGAATAAATAAAAATTTTTTGAATAAGATTTCTGTTTTAGTTATAATATCCCGTTTCTCTTGTGCAGACGAATTAATTTTTCTACGATAACCAAGGAGGCCAATTATGAGCAATGGGG
>CAZJXZ010000451.1:0-1949 GCA_964549955.1 uncultured Eubacteriales bacterium | reverse complement strand
ATTTCCTTTTCCCAGCTCTCTGGACATATCTCTGGCAATGGCTTTAGCCTTCTGGTCATTCTTCGCCCGCAGGAATATATCGTAGAGGTCGAGCTCTGAATTTTCCATGACCTCGACACCGATGTCGTAGAGAGGCTTGATGGGTGCGTTGCAGGCAAGGAAATCCTGGGGCCGCGGCCCAAAGGAAAAGATCTTGAGCTTTTTGATTCCGCGCAGGATCCTGGCCACAGGGAAAAATTCGCCAATCATCTGTGACACTTCGCTCGGGATTCCAACCGGGTATCCTGGAATATAAGGCCTGAGATGCCTCAAACCTGAGTTGTAGGATGTGTTGAGCATTCCGCAATAGGCATCGCCCCTTCCCTGGATCAGATTGTCCGCTGATTCTTCCGAAGCAGCCGCGAACATCACCGGGCCTTTGAATTTTTGGGCAAGCAGCGTGGTCGGACCCTCTGGCCCGAAGTTTCCTAAGTAGATAACCAGGGCATTTATCTTTTTGTGGCTGAGCTCATCCAGAGCTTTGAGCGCATCCTTTTCATTCTCAACAACAGCCTCAATCTTGGTGATCGGGATTCTTTTCTTTTGGCATTCTTCAATGACCTTATCCCTTCTTTTCTTAGAGAGCTCCACAGGGAAGCAGTCGCGGCTGACAGCCACCAGTCCCAGATGAATTCTTGGAATATTGTTCATTTCTTACTCCTTTTTTGCCCATAATAGGCATCTGGACCATGTTTTCTTTGATAATGCTTTCTTAAAATGTAATCAGGCAAAGGCTTCTTTTCAGGATTGGCCAGAAGAGTTGCCAAGGCTATTTTTGACACTCTTTCAAGAATCAGATTGTTCTCCACCGCTTCTAAAGGCGACCTGCCCCAGCAGAAAGGGCCGTGCCCGGCAACCAGAACTGCAGGCATTTCTAAGGGATTTGAAGCGGCAAATCTTTCGATGATCACTTTTCCGGTGTTGCCTTCATAATCCTCTCTGACTTCCTTTTGTCTTAGATAGCGAGTGACTGGAATCGAACCATAAAAGCAGTCGGCATGGGTTGTTCCCAAGCAGGGGATTTCCCTTGCAGCCTGGGCAAAGGCCGTTGCATATTCGCTATGAGCATGGCTCACTCCGCCAATTTCCTTGAAAGCTCTGTAAAGCTTCAAATGAGTTGGCGTGTCTGAGGAAGGCTTGAGTTTCCCCTCGATAACTTTGCCCTTCAGGTCAACGATAACTATATCCTTTGGCTTTAATTCCTCGTAAGATATTCCGCTGGGCTTGATGGCCATCAGACCCATTTTCCGGTCAAAGCCGCTGACATTGCCGAAAGTCAGGGTGACGAGGTTATATTTGACCAAATCCAAGTTGGCCTGCCAAACTTTTTCTTTTAAATCTTCGAGCATCAGCTTCCTTCAAGCTGCTTATCGCGCAGCGAAAGTAGGTCTTTCATGACATTATACAGCCTCCCCTGCCATTCCCTTGTTCCAAAGGCATTGTGGAGCTGCCGGTACAGGGGGAAAAGCTCCTGATAAATCTTATGGTTCTCAGCATTTGGCTTGAAGGTTTTCTTCTTTAGGCCGCACATGGCTGACTGGGCAGCAGTGAAGCTCTCGTGGCCGCCGTTCTCTTTTCCGGCCACAACAGCACCAGCAATGGCCGCGCCAAGGGCGCAGGTTTGAGCGGAGCGGGCAATCTTCATTTCCTTGCCGATGACATCAGCATAGAGCTGCATGACCAGAAGATTTTTCTCAGCAATGCCGCCACAGTTGATGATCTCTGTGATTTTGACTCCATACTCTTCAAGCCTGTTGATGATGGTCAGAGCTCCGAAGGCTGTGGCTTCGACGAGTGCTCGGTAAATCTCTTCTGGCTTTGTCTGCAGTGTCTGGCCCAGAAGAAGCCCGGTCAACCTCTGGTCGACAAGCACAGTCCTGTTGCCGTTATTCCAGTCAAGGGCGAGAAGC
>CAZJXZ010000450.1:0-1972 GCA_964549955.1 uncultured Eubacteriales bacterium | reverse complement strand
AAGTTCTGCGACGGCAACATGAACTGCGTCCGCAATGTGACTGTGGATAACTGCGTCATCACCGGCTCAAACCGAGGCCTGGCCTTCATGGTCTTTGACGGCGGCTATGTCAGCGACGTCGTCCTCTCCAACTTGACCATCGAGTGCACCCGCCATGACTGGTTCTGGTGGGGAGACGGTGACCCACTCCATTTCAACATCAAGCGAAGGAGCGAGATCCATAGCCAGGTGAGCCAGGAAAAGGAGCCTCGGGCCGGCTCGATCCGCAATGTGCTCATCAAGAACGTCATCGCCAGAGGCAAAGGTCCCAGTGTGATCAACGGCCATCCGGAGAGCTGGCTGGATGGAGTCACCATCGAAAACTTAAAGCTCTTTATCTCCTCCGACCCCAAGGCTTATCATGAAAAAGCCGTGAATTGCTTAAAATTCGAGATGGCTAAAAATCTCAGGCTGAAGGACATCGAAGTCATCTGGGACAAGCCCGAATCAGAAAAATGGGAAAGCGCGCTTTATCTCGAAAAAATCAAGGGGCTTGAGCTCGATGGCTTTAGCGGCAGGCAGGCAAAATTAGAATCTGACAAACCCGCGGTCATTCTCGACCAGGTCGAGGGAGCCGTGCTTCGCAACTGCCAGGCTGCTTTCGGCACGGGGAAATTCCTCTATTTCGCCGGGAAAGATACGAAGGATATCATCCTCTTCGGCAATGATTTCAGGCAGACAAAGATTCCTTACTCGCTCGGCGCAGAAGTCAGAAAAAATGCGATTCGAGCCCTAAGCAACATTTTTGTCAAGAAATAGAGCTCTGAAGCAGAATTTCTTATTCCTCCCATATTTATCTCATATTTGGAAATTGACCTTTCGCCTTTATCTTGCTATATTTCCTTACGATGTCAGCGGGTGAAAATGCTAATAAAAAGCAAGAGTCCCGTTGGGTTCTGAAAAAGGAGATAAAATGGATAAAAATAAATCAATAAGAGGCATGTTTTTATTTGGACTTGGATTATTATTGATAGCTCTTGGGTTTTATATCCTGGTCATGATCATTGGAACCCCATCACACGAAGGAGGAACAGTTCTAAGAACCTTACTTGGGTTGTTCTTTTTTATTTGTGGATTGGCTTCCACAATCAGCGGCGGAATCATGATATATATTAGCAGAAAGTCATAATTGACAAACGGCCTATTTAATTAAAGCATATCTTCAATTCCTAATGAAATCAGAGTATAAAAAAATGGTGGAGCTGACGGGAGTTGAACCCGCGACCTCTTGACTGCCAGTCAAGCACTCTCCCAACTGAGCTACAGCCCCACCGAGCTTTCACATCTTACAAAAAGTAAAATTTTCAGTCAAGCCAGCCCATTTTTTTACTCTCTGAAAAAGCTTTATTAACAATCGGAAAAAAACGTGATAGAATATATACTCAAAAAAGGAAAAATCTATGCCAATACAAAAGAAACCGGCTCGATCATTGAGAGGCCTCCTCTTCTGGATTGCCGCTGGAATTGTCATCATCATCCTCTGGAATCTTCTTCAAACTCCAGGGCAAGTGAAAAAAGAAACAAGCTTCAGCGATTTTCTCAATGATGTTGAAGCCGACAGAGTTAAAGAAGTTATCATCGCCGGCAATGAAATCAAGGGGAAGTATACCGACGAAACCAATTTCAAGACTATTTCCCCCACTCAGTATGATGAGCTGGTCAAGACCCTTCGAGAGCACAACGTAAGCATCAAAGTCAAAGATACATCGCGAAGCCCATGGTTTTCCTATCTTTTCACCTGGATTTTTCCCATTCTTCTCTTCATAGTCTTCTGGATTTTCTTCATGAGGCAGATGCAGGCTGGAGGCAACAAAGCCCTTTCCTTCGGAAAAAGCCGGGCAAAGCTATTTTCCGCCATGCAGAAAAAGGTCACTTTCAGGGATGTGGCTGGAGTCCAGGAAGCCAAGGAAGAGCTGCAGGAGATCATCGGCTT
>CAZJXZ010000449.1:0-1976 GCA_964549955.1 uncultured Eubacteriales bacterium | reverse complement strand
ACACCGGAACAGTCGCTTAGCAGGCGACCCTGATCGACCACTCCAGCACCTCTCCACAAATCGCCGAAAGCTGAGGCTATTCTACCATTTTTCAGGCTTCAGTGAAAGTTCATAAGAAAGAATGGTTTTCTCCAGCAAAGAGCTTGATTCAATTTTTATCGCAGATTTCAAAATTCTTCCTTATCTGCAGGCGGATAGGACGGAGGGAGAGGGATTCGAACCCCCGTTCCGGTCACCCGGAAAGCGGTTTTCAAGACCGCCGCCTTAAACCACTCGGCCATCCCTCCACGACGGTTCATATATTTTATTCCACTGAAGCTTGAGCCCGCAAGTTAATTCAAACGGCTTCATTCAATAGAGATACGGCTATAAAAAATCGGTCCTCTCAGCCTTAAAAAGATTTCAATCGGAGAAGCTTATGAAACTCAGAAAATCAGCCGGTAATTCTTTCCATGCCGTCCATATAGGGCCGCAGTGCAGGAGGAATAACGACCCGGCCATCTTCCTGCTGGAAAGCTTCGAGGATGGCGCTGACAGTCCTTCCCAGGGCCACTCCTGAGCCGTTCAAAGTGTGGACAAACTCGGGCTTTGATTTCGGCTCGCGCCGAAAACGAATGCCGGCTCTTCTTGCCTGGAAATCCTCGCAATTGGTGCAGGAGGATATCTCCAGGTAATCATTGCGGGATGGCATCCAGATCTCTAAATCATAAGTCTTGGCTCCGGCGAATCCCAAGTCTGCCGTGCAAAGGGCAACGACTCTATAATGCAAGCCCAATCTCTTCAAAACTTCCTCGGCATCAGCGGTCATCCTCTCCAGCTCCTGATAAGAATTCTCAGGCAAAGAAAATGTCATAAGCTCCACCTTGTTAAACTGGTGCTGGCGAATCAAACCTCTTATATCTTTGCCGTAGGAGCCTGCTTCTCTTCTGAAACAGGGAGTGTAGGCTGCAAACCTCCTGGGAAGGGAGGGTGCTTCAAGAATCTCTTCCCGATAAAGGTTTGTCAAAGGAACCTCGGCTGTGGGAATCATGTACCATCGATATCCTTTGAGCTTGAACAGATCCTTCTCGAACTTGGGCAGGTTTCCCGTTCCTGTCAGGCTCTCTTCATTGGCGATAAAAGGTGGGATGACTTCCTGATACCCTCTTTCTCTGGTATGAATATCAAGCATAAAGTTGATCAGCGCCCTTTCCAGCTTGGCCCCTGCTCCAAAATAAACAGCAAACCGCGAGCCGGCGATCTTGGACGCCCGCTCAAAATCTAAAATGCCAAGCCTCTTGCCTATCTCCCAATGCGGTTGAGAAGGAAAAGAGAATTTTGGCTTTTCGCCAAATCTTCTGACTTCCAGATTACCCTTAGAGCTTTTGCCCACCGGTACAGAATCGTGAGGAATATTGGGAATGTTGAGCAGGATTTTCTGCAGCTTGATATCGAACTCCCGGAGTTCATCCTCCAGATTTCTTATCTCCTCGCCCACCTTTTTCATCTCCGAAATCAACGATGACGCATCTTCTCCTTCTCTTTTTTTCCGGGCAATGAGCTCAGAAGTTTTGTTCTTTTTAAAGCGAAGGTCTTCGACTTTTCGCAAGCAGCTCTTCTTTTCTGAAGCAAGACGCAAGAATTCATCCAGCTCGATTTTAAGACCTCGAGTTGTTATTTTCTTGACGATGAACTCTGCATTATCTTGAACAAACTTGGCGTCTAACATCTCGGCGATTATAGCACAATGTTTTCTAATTTAAAAACACATATGCCTCAGACAAAATGCATTGATGTAATTAATATCAAAAGCCTTGGCCCTTCATATGCCAGACGAAGGCTAAGTGGTTAAAAAACCGTTTGAAGGCTGAGCGGGCGTTGCGAGGAGCGAAGAAGATTCCTCGCTTCGCTCGGAACAGGCTGCGCAATCTCTCCGATAGGGAGAGGAGAGCGACCTTGGAGGGGGAACCGCTTCGCGTTCCCCCTTCCAACGCTTC
>CAZJXZ010000448.1:0-1990 GCA_964549955.1 uncultured Eubacteriales bacterium | reverse complement strand
TTTCAGGCTTCGCTCTCCTCGACCTTCGGTCGAGGAACCGTGCCCGCTCAGCCTTTCACACGGCTTTCTCACCACTCTGCCTTCGCCTAGAGCGAGAGAATAATTCAAGAGAAAAGAAATATTCTTTTAAGAGATCTGTAGATGTTTTAAAAGAAAATTCTTGATTTAGATGACTGTTCCGTGAGGAATGATGGAGTTTTTGGGAATGACGATGATTCCGTCCTGAATGATAAAATCCTCTGCAGCCTCTTCTTTGATGCCGCGGGCATTCACCAGCTTCACTCCATTTCCAATTCGCGTGTTCTTATCGACGATGGCATTTCGAATCTCACAGTTGTATCCGATGCCGATGTTGGGGATGCCCTTTTCTGCGTTTTGGGCTAATTCCTCTTTTGATTCGAAGAAATCAGCCCCCATGATCACCGAGCGGTCGATGACAGAGTTATCGCCAATTCTTGACCGGATGCCGATGATGGAATGATTGACCCAGGAGCGGTTGATGATGCTTCCTTCACACAAGATGGAGTTGTGAACCTCTGAGGATAGAATTTTGGAGCCTGGCAGAAAACGGGCATGGGTGAAGATAGGCTTTTGCTCGTCGTAGAGATTGAATTTGGGAAGGGGCTGGGTCAGGTCCAGGTGGGCTTCGTAGAAGCTGCGGATGGTCCCGATATCCGCCCAGTATCCGTCGAAGAAGTAGCCGAAAACCTTTTTCTTTGATATGGCAAAAGGTATGACTTCTCTTCCAAAATCTTCAAAAGTCGTGTTTTCCAGGAGCTCCATGAGAACTTCCAGGTTAAAGAGATAAATGCCCATCGAGGCCAGATGTGTCCTTCCAGCGGCCTCCAATCCAAAGCTCTTGAAAACATCCTCTGGAACCTTCATCCTTTCCAGCTCTTCGGGCTCTTTTGGCTTTTCGCAGAAGTCGGTGATTCTGCCGCCTTCATTGACCTTCATCACTCCGAATTCAGGAGCCTGGTCATGGTGAACAGGATAAACAGAGATGCTGATTTCAGCCTTCTGTTTCAGATGAAAATCAATGAATTTCTGATAATCCATCTTGTAGAGATGGTCCCCGGAGAGGATTAAAACCAGCTCTCCCTCGTCCCGGAAGTAGCGAAGGTTTTGTCGAACCGAATCGGCAGTCCCCTGATACCAGTCTCGGCTCTCGAGCGTCTGCTGGGCAGAGAGAACGGTCAGGAAATCCTTGCTGAAGTAATCAAAGCGATAAGTATTAAAGATATGGCGATGGAGCGATTCGCTGCTGAACTGGGTGAGAATAAATATCTTTCGCAGGCCGGAGTGAATGCAATTGCTGATGGGGAAGTCGATGAGCCGGAATCTGCCGGCTATGGGAACAGCCGGCTTGCTGCGCTTTTTTGTCAAAGGATAGAGGCGAGCGCCTTGCCCTCCGGCCATGATGATTGAGACCACTTTTTCCATCGATTGATTCTTTTATCTGCTTATTATGGCTTGGTGTTTATATAAATTTAATAAAAAATATATTAAAGTTCAATAGAAATTATTCTAAGATAAAGAGCGTCGAGCCTGCTTCCGTCTATGAAAAGGGTAATTATCCTAAAATTTGTGCTTGATTTTAAGATGCCCAATCTGGTATTTATTTCATTTTTTTAGATTCCCGGCTTCCGATGAGAAGAGGAAAGAACGTTGTTTGACCTTGGAATTCTCTGGGAATGGAAATACGACGAGAGGTTCGTAAGGCTCCTTGATGCCTTCTGCCAGAGGTCAGGAAAGTCGAGCTATCTCGTTTGGCCTCCTAATCTCGGAGAGAGCCTAGCCAGGATCTTAAGCGGGGAGCTTCGCTTTCGAGTGGTTCTTGACAGGGCAACGGATGCTGAGCCTGCTTTTGTGCCCATTGTTCGTCTTCACCAGGAATCTCGGAGTCTGATCATCAACGAGCCTGAAAAGGCAATCCGCACTCATAACAGAGCCTTGATGCACCTTGAATTTATGAAGGGCGGAGTGAATG
>CAZJXZ010000447.1:0-1990 GCA_964549955.1 uncultured Eubacteriales bacterium | reverse complement strand
GCCAACTCTACCATGAAATTCGACTGGAGGATCTTTCACTTTCGGATGCACAGGATATGCTCGAATCTTTACTCAAGGCCAAGCGCCTTCCTTCCGAGCTGAGGCGATTGGTTCAGAGGAAAGCCGAAGGAAATCCTTTCTACCTCGAGGAACTGGTCAATTCCCTGATCGAATCCGAGACGCTGATTCGAGACAACGGCAGCTGGAAAATCACCAGACCCTTCACTAAATCGGACATATCCTCTTCTATCCACGGGCTCATTTCGGGCAGGCTTGATCGCTTGGAAAAGGACACCAAGCGAATTTTACAGGAGGCCTCGGTGATCGGTAGGACTTTTCTTTACGAGATCCTGATGAAGATCACCACGCTCGAAGAGCGGATCGAGCGAGGACTCAGCACGCTGGAGCGACTCGACCTGATCCGAACCCGATCCCTTCAACCGGATCTGGAGTATATGTTCAAACACCCCCTCACTCAGGAGGTGGTTTACAACGGTCTGCTGAAAAAAGAACGAAAGGAAATCCACGAACAAATTGCGCGTGTGATGGAGAGCCTCTTTCGAGACAGGCTTCCGGAGTTCTATGAAACACTGGCCTTTCATTTCAAGCAAGGCCAGTCTGTTCTTAAGGCGGTCGATTATCTTATTCGGTCGGGTGAGAAGAGCCTGGCAAGATACGCCGTGCAGGAGTCCCATCAGTACTTCAAGGAAGCGTTTGATATTCTCAGCAATAAACCGGACAGGACAAAGGATGAGGACGCACTGCTCATTGAGCTTCTGATAAAATGGTCACTGGTCTACTACTATAGAGGAGATTCCCGGGAGCAGAGCGATCTACTGAGCGCACACATGGAGCTGGCCGAGTCTCTGGGTAATAAGGCAAAACTTGGGATGTTCTATGCTTGGTACGGTATGACCATTTGGTTCAGAGAAAAGTACAAGGATTCTTATGAATATCTTCGCAAGGCACTCGAGATGGGCGAAGACATCCAAGACCAACGCCTTATCGGCTACGCCTGCACCTGGCTTTCCTGGACCTGCGCGGAGTTGGGCACTTTAGAAGAAGCCATTCTCTACGCTGAAAGGGCGCAGGAGATATACAAAAATTTCCCCTCAGACCAGTACCTGTTTTTTAAATCTTTAGCGGCAATAGGGTACGTAAGCTTTTACAGGGGAGACGGGGAAAAAGCCCTGGAAGTAGGAACAGCTCTTTTGAATTATGGCCAAAAACATTCCAATATAAGAAGCATGGTCATGGGCCATTTTATGGTAGCGTTCAGCTTTTTGGTGGCTAATGATTTACCCGCAGCCATCGAGACCGGGAAAAAGGCGGTTCAAACCGCCCAGGACCCACTCTATTACATGTACTCAAGGTTTCTCCTCGGTGTAGGCTATATCCTAAACGGTCAGTTCCAAGAAGCTGAAGAAGTCCTCCAGGGAGCTGCTTCTGATAGTCGGGATTTAGGTTGTGAGTTAATTGGAACGCCAACCCAGGCCTTCCTCGGTCTGATTTCTATCATAAGAGGCCAGATGAGCCAGGGTTTAGAAATGATGGAAGGGGCGCTCCAATTGGAACTAAGGAATCAGAGGAGATACTGGTATGCGACAATCGCGAACGGCCTAGGGCAAGTCTATCTGCAGCTGATAGACAAAGACGTCCCCTCATCTGCTAAAAGGGCTGAAGAGTATTTCAATAGCGCCTCGGAAGTGGCAGAAGAGATCGGAGCAAAAGGGGTTGAGGGGCAGGCCTATTTAAATCTTGGCCATCTCAACAGGGCAATGGGGAGAAGCGATGAAGCCCAGAATTTTTTTTCCAAGGCCATTCGGACCTTTGAAGAATGCGAGGCTGACTTTTTTTCAAAACAAGCAAAAGAGGCCCTGACGTCCTTAGAAGGGAGTAAATATAGTTCACTCCCAAGCTCTTCTGGGCTGCTTTGATTCAGAAACACAATAAGCTGCTTTCCCAAACGTAGCCGCTACGCTCACTTTCA
>CAZJXZ010000446.1:0-1998 GCA_964549955.1 uncultured Eubacteriales bacterium | reverse complement strand
AACGTTAAATTCAAGAATCGCATCTTCTCCAACACCGAAGAGATCGTCGAGTTCAAAAAGGCAGTTTACACCAAGAAAGAAACCAAGCCGCCGCAGCTTTCCGATGAAGACAAGAAGAAGCTCGATGAGGGATTGGCACTCTACCTGATCATCAGGAATTACATGAAGGAGGTCAATGCCGTCGGCGGAGGCTGGACAAGCCAGCTCGCCTGGGGTTCAGACAGGCGGGGAATTCCGCTGACAACTGCAGACATAGCTGAATCTCTGTTCAACTCGACCGAAGACCATACCGGGGCAAAGACCGTGACTCCTTTCTCAACAGAGAACGATATCCAAGGTCTTCTGACCATGATGGCTTATTGTTACTTGAGCGGAGGCAAGCCGCCCTTATTCATGGATTTTCGAAAAGTCTATGAGCCGTGGGAGATTGAGAAAATCACCGCAGAAATCAAGCTCGACCTCTCTCCTTACAGGAATGAAATCTGGATGAAAAGGGGTTTTATCGACGGAAACAACTCAGGCAGTGCCTCACTGGACTATGCCCAGGAGGCCTATCTTTTCAAAGCCATTGAATATTATTTTCCAGGGCTCGGCTTTTCGGTTGGCTTTATTTCGCCCAAAGGGATAGCTGGCATGGCAGGGAGGATAGCTTATTCAGACCTTTCAGGGATGTTCACCATGGTCCAGGATGAAGCCCAGAGCATCGAGCTTCCAGCCCAGCTTCAGGAAAGATGCTGTCATGCTTCCAACTATTCTTGGCCGCATACCTTTGTCACTTTTGACCATATTCCTTCGAGCTTGGCCAAAGTCGGAATGCCGGCCAATCATTTCCACATGGTAACCAATCTGCCCCGCCGGCGCTGGCAGCATTTTTCCGATTATAGCCTGATCCTCAATTATCGCTGGGAGAATACGCCAGAGTATACGGAAGGCTTAGACAGGCCAATACCCATGCTCTGGAGGATAAACGGAGGCGAGGTCAAGGCGAAGATGCTCATCTCCGCCAGGAGATAGAACCGGGCATTTCTTTTTCATAAGCAGTCCATTATGGTTTCGGAGAGCCACCATGTCCAAGGGTTGGTTGACAAGAAAATGCCTGTCTGGTAACTTGTTTGGCTGTGGCGCTATCGTCTAGAGGCCTAGGACAGGTGGTTCTCAGCCATCAGACCGGGGTTCAAATCCCCGTAGCGCTGCCATTTTGATTGACAGACTTTTGCCATCCTTTTGATTTTATTGCTTTCCCTTTGTTTGACTTCAAATCTTTGCTGTGATATAAATTTTTTTAGCGAGTAACAGAGAAATTGGTTCTGAATCGACAAAAGCATAGGGAGCGGAGGGTGGAAGATTGTGAAGGAATGAAAAAAAGAACTTCAGCTTGCTTTCCACAATGGACTTCCCTCTCCGAAAATTAGCCGAGAGCTAAGCCAATGAAATTCATCTGCATCGAAGGCCAGGAGAAAGATAGCATCTGGGAACTCAGCCGGGTGCGGACAGTCATCGGCCGCGACTCGATGTGTGATGTTGTCCTCAATGACAAGAAGCTATCAAGAATCCACGCCGAGGTTGTTCGCGAAGGCCAGGCTTTCATTTTTTACGATAAGAACAGCATGAACGGTTCCTACATCAACGAAAACCGAGTCAATCGCCAGGTTCTGATTCCGGGTGATTTGATAAGGCTCGGCGACACAAAAATCAGGGTTCTCGCAGAAGACCTGACTACAAGCTTCAAATGGAAAGAGGGCGAGCCGCTGAGCACCACCAAGGTTCCTCTGAATCGACTCTCCAATCAGATCGATGAGGTTGTAGGTTCTCCGGAATTAACCGCTGTTGAGGTTAAAAAGATCGATGCTAAAAAGCAGACCATTATCGGAAAGTTGATTAAGAACCTTGAAACCCTTTATGAAGTTGGCAACACCATCAATTCCATGCAATCGGTTGATGATCTGCTCAATCAGATATCTGAAAGATTGCTCAGCGTATTTCCCGATGTACAAAGAG
>CAZJXZ010000445.1:0-2010 GCA_964549955.1 uncultured Eubacteriales bacterium | reverse complement strand
AACGGTTTTCTCAACACCCAGCCTAATCCATTTTTGGAAAGAACGCTTCATCTTTACAGGCTATCACAGAAAAAAGATGATATGGATAGAAAAAAGTGACAATTACAAAATATAAAAAGAAGTTTAGAATCATAGCTGGCACCGCTCTGGTTGTTCTTATCATCGCCGGCGCAGGGCTTGCCGGATACTATGTCCGCTACACGGCAACCAACAATCGGAGTTGTGCAAAATGCCATCCTGAGCTGGCAGAGCTCTGGAAAAAGTCTGAAGGCCATCCAGCGCAGAAGACAAGATGTTACCAATGCCATTCCAGAGGCCTTGCCCTCTTGCCCAGAGAATGGAACATTCTCAAGCATGGACGTGACCAGCTTGCGCCTCCTGAATATCTGGCCGACGATGAGCTCACTTCCCAACGATGCCTCGATTGTCATCAGATTGTTCTTGATCCCGACTATAAACTCAAAAAGAACATCATAAGATTCAATCACCGCATCCATAACGATGAAGGAATAAGCTGTGTGGATTGTCACCGCGGCGCCGGACACGAATACCTGAAAGGCGGCACAAACCGCCCCTCTGCTTCAGAGTGCCTCGATTGCCATCGAAAAGAATTCGAAGGTCCGCCAAAGAATCAAAAATGCTTTAACTGTCATCAAGTGGTCCTGGCGCCTGGAAAAAACTTTTAAATCAAGATGATCAAAGATCTCGACATCTTCTTCATTATCCTGGCTATGGCTATCTTTGGCCGGGGTGTCTCGAGACGCTTTCGGCTCTGGCGCATGGGAAAGATTGAAAACCGCTCGGAAAAGATGTGGACAAGAACAAAATCCGTTCTGGTCGAAGGAATCGCCCACAAGAGAATCTTGAAAGATTTCTATCCCGGCTTTCTCCACCTTCTCCTTTTCTTCGGCTTTCTCCTTCCGCTCCTGTTCATCATCATCACCCAACTCGTCTTTACTCTGCCTCCATTTATTGCCCGGCCTCTTTCGCTTGCGCTGGACATCATCGCCATGGCAACGCTTCTTTCGCTGCTTCTGTTTATTATCCGGCGCTACCTCACACGTCCTTCCAGGCTTGATAACAAAGCCGAGGATTTCCTCCCCCTTTTGCTCATTCTGCTTATCATCCTCAGCGGATTATTCCTTGAAGCCTCCAGGTTATCCGTGACCGGCAAAGATGCAATCTCCTGGGCTCCCTTAGGCAAGGTCATCGCTTCGCTGCTCAACAGCGCAGGCTTGAACATTTCGGATGAGCGTCTTCTGGCCATGATTCTTTTCAGGTTTCACCTTTTCCTGGTGCTGGGGACAATTGTCTATATCCCTTACTCCAAGCTTTTCCATATCATCAGCTCTCCTCTGAATATGATTTTTCGCTCGCTCGAGCCCAAGGGAATCCTCTCCTACATCAACCTGGAGGATGAGAAAGCAGAGAGCTTTGGCGTGGCCAAGGTCGAAGAATTCACCTGGAAGCAGCTCATGGACCTTGATGCCTGCACCCGCTGCGGACGCTGCCAGGACCACTGCCCAGCTCATCTGAGCCAGAAGCCCCTCTCCCCGAAAAAAGTTATTCTTGATTTGAGAGACCACATGAGGTCAAGGATTCCTGAAATCTTAAGAGCAAGGGCCGAGGGAAAGGAGCCGCAGGAAATTCCTCCGCTTGTCGGCAGTGTCATAGACAAAGACACGCTCTGGGCCTGCACCACCTGCCGCTCCTGTATGGAGCATTGCCCTGTCTATGTCGAGCATATCGATAAAATCATAGACATGAGACGCTTTCAGGTGCTGATGGAGAGCAAGTTCCCGGAGGAGCTAGCCACAGCCTTCAAGGGCTTGGAAAGAAACTCAAACCCTTGGGGGATGGGGTTTGAAGCCAGGGCAGACTGGGTCAAAGAGCTCGATGTCCCCATCCTGGCCGAAGCCAAGGAAAAGAATATCGATTATTTGCTCTTTGTCGGTTGCATCCGCTCCTACGACGACCGCAACAAAAAAGTCTCAAAAGCCATGGCCAGAA
>CAZJXZ010000444.1:0-2011 GCA_964549955.1 uncultured Eubacteriales bacterium | reverse complement strand
GAAGCTCATACTTCATAGACCTTTTCATATTCTCGATTTCAAGCTTCTTGAATGCCGGGAAGAGAATCATCCTGCTCAAGAGTCCAATCGCATCGTCCAAATGCTCTTCCAGAAAATTAAAGTCAAACACAGAGTAATCATCATAGACAGAAGACGTGAAATTGCCGCCCATGAATTCAATTCTTTCATCAATCTCAGCAGAAGAGAGGTCTAGGGCCCCAAGATTGATCATCTTGGCTGTGAGAGTGGCAACTCCTGGCAGCTTTTCGGGAGAAGAGCTCTCTCCGGCAAAGACGATCAGCCTGAGATTGATGATTGGGACATTATCCCTGTGGATGAGGTATAGGGCCAGGCCGTTGGAGAGGGAAGCGGAGTCCACTTCTGGAAGCTTCAGCTCCGCAAGGGATTCGGGATAGGGAGGCGTTTTCCGGAATCTTTCTTGAGAAAGAAGCAGAGAATTCCAGTTAAAAATAGCTAAAAGGAGACAAAGACATAAATTTAACCAGCTTCTTCTCTTCATCCTGTAAAAAAGATGCTTTCTCATTTTATCTTTACATTGAGTATGATGCTTTCTTCGGTAAAGTATCTCTTGGCAGTTCTCATAATGATATAGGGAGTCACGGCCAGATATTTTTCCAGCTCATCCCCTGGGTCATCGACTCTCTTTTTTTCGAGGAAAGTCTCAGCGAGGGATAAAGCTTTGCCTAAAGAAGTCTCGAATTGACGGAGATAATCCATCTTGAAGAGATTCTTGGATTTTAATATTTCCTCTTCGGATATCGGGGTAATTCTGACCTTGTTAAGTTCTGAGAATAAGGCTTTTTGACATCTCTCGACCATCATCCAATTGTTGCTGACGATAAATATTTTAAAGCGAGCCAAGTTCTTTCTTTTTTCTAAGCCTCCAATGAGATTGAAGCCAATTCGTTCTCTTTCAATCAATCTTTTATAGAGCCGAGATGTTTTGCCTCGGAGAAGAATATACTCAAGAATTGTCAGAGGGTAAAAGTCTGCGGAAGAAGGAGAGGCGACTGCGTAGCCGAGATAGAAGGCCGGTGATGTGGCCATTGAGTCTTCGAATGTCTTAACCATCTCTTTTTTTTCTAAGGGATCTGACTCTGGTAGGGGAGAGATATTATTGCCTCTTGGAATGGTTTCAAAATATTTTCTTATTTCTCTTTCTGTTTTCCGTTTATCGATATTTCCGGCTATAGAAAGCACGGCATTGTTGGGTGTATAAAAAGTCTTATAGAAATTTTTAATGTCTTCGGCTGTGAGTTCCCTTATGTCGGCTTCATAGCCGATAATCGGGTGGCTGAAGGCAGGGTCAGGGTAGAGAAGGTTATCAAAAGCCAAGAGGCTTTCAAAATAGGGATTGGCTTCTTTCCTATTGCGATTCTCTTCAATGAGAGCCTCCTTGACTTGTTCGATGTTGAGCGAATTGACATCAAGCGAATTCATCCTGTCTGATTCAAGCCATAGAACTCTTGCCAGCTGGTTGGACGGCACTGTCTGGTAGAAGATTGTCTTATCCTCGGTTGTGGTTGCATTCAATATTCCTCCGATGTTGTCGATGAGCTTGATATGTTGCATCCGCCCCACATTCTCCGAGCCCTGGAACATCATCTTCTGGAGTAGATAGGCCAGACCGGTCTTTCCCGGCGATTCATTGATAGACCCGACATTATAGCCAACGACCACTGAAACGAGAGGCAGGGAATAATCTTCAGCAAGAATAACTTGAAGCCCGTTTTTTAATTCGAATTGTGTTATGGGAAAGGAAATCTTCTTTTCTTGGGATGGAGCTGAGAAATTTACACCGAGTGTAAAAAGGAAAAGGCCTATGATTAAAATTGTTTTTCTTGATTTTGAACTTCTACTCATTGTTTGTTGTTGATGTTTTTAAAAATAACACAAAAATGAATACAAATTCAAATGGACGCTCAGGCTGAGTGGTTTGAAAACACGCAGGCTTTGCCCCAGCGAGGCAAAGCCTGCTCGGTTTCAGGCT
>CAZJXZ010000443.1:0-2031 GCA_964549955.1 uncultured Eubacteriales bacterium | reverse complement strand
CTCAACGGCCAGCGGGTGCAGATTCAGGGAGTTTGCTGCCATCATGACCACGCCGGCGTCGGCGCAGCGCTTCCTGACAGCCTCCAATACTTCCGCATCAAACGGCTGAAAGAGATGGGAGTGAATGCCTACCGTACCTCCCATAACGCGCCGGCAGCCGAGCTGCTCGATGCCTGCGATGAGCTGGGCATGCTGGTCATGGATGAGCAGCGGCTATTCAGCTCCAATGACATCGCCCTTGACCATCTCAAGAGCATGGTGCGCCGCGACCGAAACCATCCTTCTGTTATCCTCTGGTCAATCGGAAATGAAGAAGGAGTGCAGGCCACTGAGCGCGGCCGGAGAATTGCCCAGACTATGATCCGCACCGTCAAAGCCCTCGACCTGACACGGCCGGTGACCTACGCCAGCAACTCAGGCGCCTATGAAGGGATAAACGAAATCGTCGATGTCCGCGGCTTCAATTATTACCTGGGCGAAATCGACCGCTACCACAACGAGCATCCTGGCCAGCCGCTCTTCGGCTCAGAGCTTGCCAGCACTCTTTCCACGCGCGGCGAATACGCTGCTGATGAGAAACGTGCCTACCTTTCAGCCTACGACAAGCACAAGCCGCCTTGGGGTCAGCTGGCAGAAGAATGGATGGACTTCTACCTGGCTCGGCCCTGGTTAGCCGGAGCTTTTATCTGGACCGGATTCGACTATCGGGGAGAGCCGACACCCTACGACTGGCCCTGCATCAGCTCCCACTTCGGGATTTTGGACACCTGCGGCTTTCCCAAAGACCTCTTCTGGTATTACAAGAGCTGGTGGACGAAGGAGCCGGTTCTTCATCTTTTGCCTCATTGGAACTGGAAAGGGAAGGAGGGCCAGGCTGTCGAAGTCTGGGCTTTTACCAATTTAGAAGAAGTGCGGCTCATTCTTAACGGCCGAGACCTTGGAGTCGAGAAGGTGCCGAAGTATGGGCATGCAGAATGGCAGGTGGTTTATAAGCCGGGTAAGCTTGAAGCTATCGGCTTTGCCGGCGGCAAAGAAGTTTTGCGAACGGCAGTGGAGACAACCGGCGAGCCAAAAAAGCTTGCATTAGCCGCAAACAGAGACAGCATCAGCGCTGATGGGCGAGATGTGAGCCTGGTCACCGTCTCGGCTCTGGATGGCAAAGGTCGGCCTGTGCCGGTCGCTCAAGACGAGGTCTTTTTTGAGATCGAAGGTCCTGGCCGGATTATCGGAGTTGGCAACGGCAACCCGAGCAGCCATGAGGCGGATGTGTTCGTGCCAGTTGCGCTGTGGCGGGCCATCGAGGGCTGGAAGGCAGTCGAACTTAAGGGAGCCATTAAAGAGATTCCTTCTTTTGCGCAGCTCGAATCTCTGGGAGGCAAAGCGGTGAGGATTGAGGCTGGGGCAAGCACAATGCCTGAGAATTCTGTCTATGCTTTCTGGACATCTTTTGACTTGTCACAGGACCAGTTGACGAAGGGAATGACGAATCTCACAGTCGGCCAGATTGATGACGAAGGGCAGGTCTTGCTCAATGGCCAGTTCATGGGGATAACAAATGACTGGGACCGCGCCTACAATTTCGATGCAGCCTCAGTTTTGAAGCCGGGAAAGAATGAACTTGTGGTCGTTGTCGAGAATAACCGAGGTCCAGGAGGCCTCGGCCGAGGATTTATTTTAAGCGGGGGGCTGTCGCAGCCAAAGGCACATCGCCAGCTATTTAACGGCCTGGCCCAGGTCATCGTCCAATCCAGCGGAACTGCCGGCGAAATTACACTCCGCGCTCAAGCCGAGGGTTTGGAACCGGCTGTGCTCAACATCAAGGCGGTCAAGCGGGATTAGAAATAAGGGGACACAATATTTAATTAATTCGTATTAGTTAGAGTGACCCAGGGCTTAATTCCTTAATTCTTTTGAGTTAAGTAATGTGTCCCCGGAATTTGACCGGAATTTGAAAATGATGCAGCCCACTCGACGAGACAGCTCTTTTCTGAATTGAGTATAATCTTTATCATCAGGCCTTCTTTTTCAATC
>CAZJXZ010000442.1:0-2040 GCA_964549955.1 uncultured Eubacteriales bacterium | reverse complement strand
AAGCGGAGCTCTCCGCCATAGGCAGTCCGTTTCCAATCTGTTGTTTTTTTAGTTGCCATTTTTCATTAATTTGCCAATGCCAGATTGACACTCATAAACAATGAAACTGGCCATTTTTTAGATAAGTTCAAGCAGAATAATTTTAAAAGGACTCGCGCAGGATTTCGAGCATTTCCTCTAGAGTCGCTTCTTTCTGCTCGCCGCTGGCCATGTTCTTGAGCTGATACCTTTCTTTTTTTACCTCCTCCTCCCCGATAATCAAGACCCAGTCTGCTTCCAGCTTGTTCGCCCGGCTCATCTGGGACTTGAGGCTTCGCTCTTTGTATTCAACAAGGCATTCAATTCCTTCTCGCCTGAAGAGCCTGACCAGGTTCATCCCTTTTCTTTTTGCTTCCTCTCCCAGGAAAGCCAGATAAAGGAATCTTTCCTTCTTTTTTTCAAAAGGAACAACAGAGAGCAATCTTTCCATTCCCATGGCGAACCCGATTGCACACATGTCTGGCCCGCCAAAGACTTTCATCATATCGTCATATCTTCCTCCGCCGAGAAGGGCATCCTGAGCGCCGAGCTTGGAGGAGATGATTTCAAAAGTCGTCTTGGTGTAATAGTCAATCCCCCGCACCAGGCGCGGCTCGATTCTGTGTTTTATGCCATAAAAATCAAGGTAGCCGCGGAATCGCTGGAAATGATCTCGGCAGTCCTGGCAGAGATAGTCTGTGATCTGAGGAAAGGACTGTGAGGCCTCACGGCAGGCTTCAACTTTACAATCAAATATTCTTAAAGGATTGGTGTCTATCTTCCGTTGACAGTCAGAGCAGAGAATTTCGCTTACTTTCTGGGCGTGCTTTCTTAAATCTTTGAGGTATGAAGGTCGGCAGTTCTTGCAGCCGACAGAGTTAACCAGGATGTCGGTTCCAAATACCTTAAGCTCATTGAGAAGATAATCGGCCATCTCCACAATCTCGGCGTCAACCGCCGGATCCTCTTCGCCAAAGACCTCGATGTCCGCCTGATGAAACTGGCGGTAACGGCCTTTCTGTGGTTTGTCATAGCGGAACATCGGACCGATGTAATAAAAGCGCAGCGGCTCAGGCTGAAGATAAAGCCTGTTTTCGATGATGGAACGAACAACAGAAGGCGTGTATTCTGGCCGCAGGGTCAATGACCGGCCTGCCTTATCCTTGAAAGTGTACATCTCTTTGATGACGATATCCGAAGTTATGCCTGTACCTTTCTGGAAAAGCTCTGTGGGCTCAAAGACAGGAGTCCTGATTTCCCTGTAGCCATAAAGCTCGAAGATTCTTTTGGCCACAGCCTCGACGCTCTGCCACTTCCTCGCTTCCTTAGGCAGGATGTCCTTTGTTCCCTTTATGGCCGAAATCTGCTTCTTCATTTCTCGCTAAAAACTCCTATCTTCCTGAACTTCTGGTATCTCTCTTCCAATCTTTGCCCAGGAGTTTTCTCTTTCAGATTCTTTAGACTTTGACTGAGATGCTCATCCACATTCTTAAAAGTCTGCTCATAGTCTATATGCGCTCCGCCAACAGGTTCAGGAATAATCTTGTCGATTATTCCCATCTCCAATAAATCCTTGGCGCCCATCTTCAAGTTCTCGGCTGCCTTGGCCATAGCCTCCTGCTCTTTCCAGAGAATGGCGGCGCAGCCCTCAGGAGAAATGACCGAGTAGAAAGAATATTCAAGCATCAAGATGGCGTCTCCCACTCCTATGGCCAGCGCTCCTCCGCTGCCGCCTTCACCAATGACCACATTGACCACAGGAACCTTGAGCTTTGATATCTCTTTTAGATTATAGGCAATCGCCTCGGCCTGACCCTGTTCCTCGGCCCTGACTCCGGGATATGCCCCTGGAGTGTCGATCAGGGTTACGATAGGGCGGCCGAACTTTTCTGCAAGCTTCATCACCCTCAGGGCCTTTCTGTATCCCTCAGGGTTGGGCTGACCGAAATTTCGGTCAATCCTCTCTCTTGTTGTCCGGCCTTTTTGATGGCCGATAAAGGCAACGCTTTCTCCATGATAAAA
>CAZJXZ010000441.1:0-2042 GCA_964549955.1 uncultured Eubacteriales bacterium | reverse complement strand
GTAAAGAGCGCTCCTTCTCTATCAGGATGCGTCACTGGAATTATCGCTCCTGCAGATAGGATGGTCACAGGAGAAAAGCTCCGTGCCGGAGACCGCATCATTGGAGCGATATCATCAGGGCTCCACTCTAACGGAATCTCCCTGGTGATCAAGCGGGCAATGACGCTCAAAGACAAGTTCCTCCATCGACTTCCAAACGGAAAGACCTTGGGAGAAGAGGCGCTCATCCCCACCCGCTCGTATGTAAAGCTGGTCGAAGCCCTGCTCGAAAACAATATAGAGATACACTCTTTACTCGCTGGGACAGGCGGAGGGATCTCAAAGATTGCCTATTCCAAGAAACCCTTCACCTATCGCATCAAGAATTGGGTTGGGGAAATCCCGCCGCTTTTCCAATTCATGCTGAAACTTGGGGTAAGCCTGGAAGATTGCCTGACGACTTTCAACTGGGGAATTGGATTTTACATTTTTATTCCTGAAGGAGAAGTTGACCGAACCATCGAATCAGGCAAAAAGGAAGGTTACGAGCTCCTTGACCTCGGCCAGGTTGAAGAAGGGAAACGCTGCGTTATTTTCGATCCAGAAGCAATAACACTCCCACCAGTCGAGTAGATTTTTATCCCCAGCCCTTTTATTGCCCGAAGAATAAGGGAAGAGGCTTTTGCTGTGGCTTATATACCTCCTTCTCCATCTGCCCTGGAGAAGCCGGCATCCATACAGAGCGAGGCCTAAGGGAAAGCAAACAGACTTAGCAATTATTTTATTTCCTTGACACACTTCAGGGCGGCTTTTATGGCGCTTGGCACGCCGCCAATCTGGCATGACCAGCATGAGCCAATATAAAGATTCTTAATCGGCGTCTTGATCTGAATACTCATAACATTCTCATAGAATCTCTTTTTCGGATCCCAGCACCAGGCAGACGATGCGCCGTCAGTGTTGTCGGTAAACCGTTCATAAGTCAACGGTGTTGCGGCGTCATCAAACTCGATGTATTTCTTCAAATCAGGGATGAGGCGAGACGCTTTAGCAATCAATGCGTTTTTGACTTTATCCTTCAACCGCTTGTAAATCTCCCGGTCTCCCCCTCCCCAGTTGTTCATCCATTTGTAAGGCGTCATGGCTTGAATCATTAGCGAAGATTTGCCTTCAGGAGCAAGCTTCTCATTCATGAGTGAGGGCGAATAGAGCATGATCCAAGTCTTCTCAAAAAAGCCTTCATCATTGGAATTGTGAATATCTGCGTCTGGATTATCATCACTGTAATACATATGCGGTATCTTTAAATATTCTTTCATCTTTTTCTGTGAAAGATTCAATCCAAGATAGACCGTGAAAAAACCCTCGGACACTGGAGCTTTCTCGATTTTTTCTTTGAGCTCCTGGGGAATGAGTGTTTTATCATCCAAGAGCTTAAGGAATGTCTTTTTGTAGTCACTGGCAGAAATCACATAATCTGCTTTGTAATCTTTTCCTCTACTGATAACGCCAACAGCTCTGCCAGCTTTGGTGATTATCTTATCAACCCTGGATTTCAACCTCAGCTCTCCCCCCAGGCCCTTAAAGTTTTCAGCAAGAACATCTGCCCAGGATTGCATACCCGTCTTCACTGTCCAGTAATCTTCAAAGAAGGTCAATATTGCACCGCCAAGAATCGAAGCTCCCATATCCGGGTATCCAATATCCTTGAGCAACCGATAGAGTCTGGAGTCCTTGTCAAAGTACATCGCAGTGAATTCTGGCACTGTTGTCTTCTGGTATTTTTTGAATAGGCTCATGACCTTTGCCAATTTAAAAGGAAAGCCAATGGCTTCAAGCACATTGCCTGGTTTGCGCATGGAAATTAACGCTTTGCACATCTTGTCGACCTCGGCATAGTATCTGGTTAGTTTTTCTTTTTCTGACGGGAAAGCTTCAAGAAGCGCATTCTTGAAATCGCTGAATGAATAGACGACACAATCAAAGTCTGCAAATACCCACCTTCCGTACTGTCTGGTGAACTGAATCTTGTCATAAACGCCAATATCTTTCATGACCTTGGA
>CAZJXZ010000440.1:0-2052 GCA_964549955.1 uncultured Eubacteriales bacterium | reverse complement strand
CGGTCGAGGAACCATGCCCGCTCAGCCTTCCATACGGTCTTCTCGACACCCAGCCAGATCCATAATGAGACTTTTCATAAAAGGAAAAAAGATGTTTTTCCCTGCGTAAATAAAAATTGACATAAGTGAAAAGCCAGCGATATGATTACAAAAAATCAAAGGTGAGATGAGGTATGAGCCATAAAAAAATTGCAAAAATATTGATTATTCTCTTTGTGGTTTCTATTCTCGCTGCTCAGCAGAATGAAGATAAGTCCCTGCTTCTGCGAATTGGTGACAAAAAGCTCAAGGATAGACCATTGGATGTTTCTCCAGGCATAATTTATTCGGCCGCAGAAGGAAAGCTTATTCCTTTTTCAAGGATGATCAAGGAGATGAAGAGGAGTCGATTTGTTTATATCGGAGAGACTCACAACAGCCTTCCCATACATGACCTTCAGCTGCGGATTATTCAAGCCTTATACGAGCAGGACAAAAATCTATCCATCGGCCTGGAGATGTTCCCTTCGCCTTCTCAAGAAGTCTTGGATAAATGGTCGCAGGCTCTTCTTGGCCAGGATGAGTTCCTCCGGGAATCCCTCTGGTATGTCAACTGGAATTACAATTTCGGCTTTTATGAAAAGATATTTAATTTTGCCAAAAACAGTAAGATTCCGATGTATGCCCTGAATGCTCCGAACGAAATCATCACCAAGGTCAGGCGTCAAGGCTGGGATGCTCTTTCAGATGAGGAGAAAAAGATTGTCCCGCAGCCTGACCTCTCTCATCAAGAGCACAGGATCCTTATCCGCTCTATTTTTGAGGCAAGCGAGCTTCCTCCTCAGATGAAAGGCGCGGGCCTCGATATGGCTTTCGAAGGCCTTTATCGTGCTCAGTCAGCCTGGGATGAAGTCATGGCTTTCAACGCCCTCAAGGCTGTGCAGGGCAATGAGAAGAAGATGGTTGTTTTAGCTGGCTCAGGCCATCTCCTCTACAATCTGGGGATAAACCGCCGCGCCTTCGAAAAAAGCCACCTATCTTTTAAGACTGTTATCTCGGTCATTGTCCCCAAAGATAAAAAGAGTGTCCAGGTCGCGGGGAGCCTCGCTGATTATATCTTCGGCGTGGAAGAGGAGGAGATACCAGCCTTCCCTTCAGTCGGGTTGAGGTTTAAGAAGTTCGACGGGCTGGACAATCTGGTCATCGAGAGCAAGCCTGTGGAGGGAGTTGCCCAGAAAGCCAATTTTGAGAAAGGTGACATTGTTCTCTCAGTCGATGGACAAAGATTTCTGGATATCAATGAGCTGAGAATTTATCTGGCCCGATTCAAATGGAACGATGAAGTCAAATTTAGCCTCCTTCGCAGTGCCCAGCAAGTAGAAGTGGCATTGAAGTTCCAGCCTCCAGAGAATAAAAAAGAATAATAACAAGGTATCAAAATGCAGTGCTTTTAAATTAGGTTTAAATGCATAAAGGGATAAATTTTATCATCAAAACCAGGAGGTTAAAGATGTCCGCTCAAAGACACTTTAGAGTATTCATTTCTTTCGGATTATTCTTTTTTTTGATTCCTTTGATTTCACAGGCAGAGGTTGTTAAAACTCCTGCTGAGGAGACAAACTACAGCCAATACAGCCAGAATGAGGAAATTGCTTCTTTCTTGAGCCGGGTTGCCCATCTCTCCAAAGAGATGGTGGTTCAGGTTATCGGACAGACAAAGGAGGCGAGAGATTATCCTTTAAAAGACATCTATCTCTGCATAATCAGCGAAGAGGGTGTGGATTGCCCGCAAAAGCTGAACCGCAGCAAGCCGACCTTTCTCCTCACCGCTGCCCAGCATGGAAATGAGCAGTCAGCCAAGGAGGCCGCACTCTGGCTGGCCAGAGACTTGGCACTAGGCGAGCTCAAGCCTCTGCTCAAGAAAGTCAACTTTCTTATCATCCCTCAGACCAATCCCTACGGTAACTGGTTTAACCAGCGGGCCAACGAGCAGGACCTGGACCTCAACCGCGACCATGTCAAGCTTGAGGCGCCAGAGGTCGAGGCCATTCACCGCGTCTTCAGGAGCTGGAT
>CAZJXZ010000439.1:0-2065 GCA_964549955.1 uncultured Eubacteriales bacterium | reverse complement strand
CTGCCTGCTTTTCCCTCCACATTTTCCGCATGAGCTCATCTCTCTCATCCATGGTAATTCTTTCAATGTCTCTTTCAACCTTAATCTTTGAGGGAGCCGGAGACAAAAAAGAAGCCAGATAAGGACTCAAATTGGGAATGAGGAGAATGAGAATCACCCAGACAAAAAGAGAGGTCATGATCGATGACGAACTCGAACGATGACGTGAAGAAATGAAAACCCCGAGGCAATAGAAAAAACTAAAATAGAGGATTGAACCCAGGAGGATCAAGCCAAAAGCTCTCCAGTTCGCCTCGCTCCAAGAAATTCGAGGATTGAATTGAATGATGAGCAAACCAATCGTTAAAGAGAGAAGAAAAGGAATTATAAGAGTCAATGTCCCCCCGATGATCTTCCCCAAGATTATCCTTGCCCTGGAAAGCTTATTAGAAAGCATCAATTTTAATGTTCCGTCTTCTTTCTCGCCGCAGATCGAATCATAGGAGAAAAGCAAGGCGATTAAGCTCAGGAGTATGGTTACGATAAAAGTCAAATCGATGAGAGGAAACATGATCGGTAGAGGGTCACTGTTGAACTCTCCGAAAACATTTTCGATAACATAATCGTCAGGAGAAATTTTTCTTATCAGGGAATTGAAAGGAAGGGGAGGTTGAGAAGGCGCTATAACCGCATTGACTCGATTGAAATGAGCATATCTCCTCATATAATTTTCAATATCATTTTGTCTTAAAGAATATTCATCCACTCTTCTTAGATAATCATCGGTCAAAATCAAAACAGTCACAGTGACGATGATCACAAGAAGAACAAAAACGAACAGAAATCGGAAGGAGAAGATATTGTTGAGAAGCTCTTTCTTAATGATTGTTGTTAACATTTTTTCACCTGACATCGTATTTCACGAAAGCAAAATAACTTAAGGCAAAAAAGAGAATGTTAAAAAAGACAAGCCAGGCCGTATCAAATAAGGCTCCCTCAGCAAAAATTTGGGATAAGGGTCTATGGCGATAAGCGAAAGCAGGATACTCTTTCTTCACCCTGCTCCTGAGGGCTGAGATAACATCAGAAAAGATACTGTTCCTATAGCTTACAACTGCCATTTTTAGACTACTCTCTTCTCCAATTCCTGTCCCGGCAATATCAGTAACAGCATAAACAAAGCTGGCTACCGGGGAGATCCGATTTATATTTTTGGAAAGCTTTACCAAACTGTTAAATTTATTCCTGAAGTCTTCCTCTTTCTTATCCATCTCGCTGTATATATTTTTATAACGAGTATCCCAAGAGGATTCACCCTTTCTCCTGTCTTCTTCGCCCAATAGGACTTCCTTGGTCCAGGTCTGCTGCCTTTTTTCACTCAGCGCTTTGACTGAAGGGACATCCACCATTTGCCGGGCTAAGAGTGTTCCCAGATTGGGAATGATGAAGACAAGTATGGCCCAGATGAAGAGGAGGATGACGATCGAAGCTGCAGCCCTTTTTGTCAGAGTTGAAATAAGAATGCCAAGGCTGAGGAAGAAACCAATATAGATGAGAGAGAAAAAGAGAATCAAGGCTAACCTGACCATATGAGCCGAAGACAAATGAATATCAGGGTCTAAATTCAAAAAAACAATCCCCAGTAAGGTAATCAGAAGAAAAGGAATGGAGAGGCTTAAGTAATTTCCTATCCATTTTCCGACAAGCGTCTTTGACCGCGATAGAGAATTTGAAAGCATCAGTTTCAAGGTTCCCCTCTCCTTTTCCCGGCTGACCTGGTCGAAGCCGAAGAGAAGGGCAACCAGGGAGAGAACAACCCTGACGATGTAAAGGAAATCAGGAACAGGAAAATAGGAAAATAAAAGATTTCCAGATTTCATGCCAGACCTTGCGGTGATTTGGATGACATTAATCTCAAAAGAACGCGTCATAAGCTCCTCTAATCCTTTTGAAAATATTGAGAGCGGATTGGGCGGGATGACAGCAATCGGCTCAATCGGCTTTGGCTTGATAAGGCTATAATCAGTCAAACGCTGTTTGTAATCGCGGTGCATGATGAAAAAGCTGGTAAAAATCAGGATGGCGG
>CAZJXZ010000438.1:0-2069 GCA_964549955.1 uncultured Eubacteriales bacterium | reverse complement strand
TAGTTGCTATCTGCAGCCTTCCCTCTCGTCACTTTGATACCGGAGGAAAAATCATGCTGAAGATAAGAATTTTTTCTCTGCTCATCATCTTTTTACTTTTCACCCTTTGTAATGCTTCTGGCAGCAGCAGAAATCCAAGGGTTTCAATCAAGACAGACATGGGAGAAATCATTGTCGAGGTTTATCAAGCTAAAGCCCCAGTCACAGCCTCAAATTTCCTGAGATATGTCGATGAAAACCTCTTTGCCGGAGCCTGCTTTTATAGAGTGGTCCGGATGGATAACCAGCCCGATAACGATATCAAGATTGAAGTCATTCAGGGAGGATTGAGGTTCGCAGATAATCCGAACAGGCTTCCTCCTATCGAGCATGAGACAACGGCCAGGACAGACATTCTCCATAAAGACGGCTCTATTTCCATGGCCAGGAATGAGCCTGGGACAGCCTCATCAGAGTTTTTCATTTGCATCGGCGACCAGCCAGAGCTTGATTTTGGAGGGAAGAGAAATCCTGATGGACAAGGGTTTGCTGCTTTTGGGAAAGTCGTTTCTGGGATGGAGGTCGTAAGAATGATTCAGCAAGGGCCGGCCGATGGACAGATGCTTGTTAAAAAAGTTAAAATTCACGGGATTTCTCGAGTCGTAGAGTCGCCTTGAGTCATGCTCTCGAAATGACTTGTCATGAGATAATAAGCCCGCAGGACTATTTTTATTCATAGACTAAGTTTATTTATTTTTTTAAATAAGTTTTTGACTGGATGTTTTCTTCTGGATATACTTTTAGGCATGAAAAGGAATAGCAGAAATTTATTGATCTTCTTTATTTTTCTTTTCTTGATAGTAGGTTGCGCGAAGAAAGAAGAAAAAGAATCTCTGCAAGAAGCATCAGAGCCAGGCAAGGAGAGAGTTTTTGAGATTGCCGTCATACCCAAAGGAACGACCCACGAGTTCTGGAAAGCTATCCATGCCGGAGCGGTTATGGCAGCCAGAGAGCTCAAGGTGGATATCTTCTGGAAGGGACCCCAGAAGGAGGATGACAGGGCGCAGCAGATCACAGTTGTCGAAGATTTCATCAGCCGCGGCGTGGATGGAATCGTCCTCGCTCCTCTTGATGAGCGCGCTCTCTGCCGTCCTGTTCAGGATGCGGTCAAGGAGAAGATTCCGGTGGTCATCATCGATTCCGGACTTCAGGGCGAGGACTATATTACCTATGTTGCTACGGATAACTACAAGGGGGGTGTCCTTGGCGCTCAAAGGCTGGGAGAGCTTCTTGAAGGAAAAGGCAGGATTTTTCTCATTCGCTATCAGGAAGGGTCTGAAAGCACGACCGAAAGAGAAAGAGGTTTTCTGGATACAATGAAGAAAGAATTTCCTGGAATTTCCTTCCTTGTCCAGGACCAGTATGCCGGCTCGACCACAGAGACAGCCTTCCAGATGGCTGAAAACCTCATCAGCCGCTTCCCGAATGTCGACGGCATCTTCTGTCCCAATGAGTCAAGCACCTTCGGGACTCTCCGCGCTCTCCAGGCATCTGGACTGGCTGGAAAGGTCAAATTTGTGGGCTTTGACAGCAGCCCAAAGCTTGTCCAGGGTTTGAGAGACGGACACCTCCATGGCCTCATTCTTCAGAATCCGATGAAGATCGGATATCTTGGAGTCAAGCAGATGGTCCTTTTCTTAAAAGGAGAGAAGATCGAAAAGAGGATTGACACAGGAGTCTACTTGGCCACAAAAGAAAACATGGATGAGCCTGAGATAAAATCGCTTCTTTTACCCGATTTGTCTTCTTACCTCGATTGATGATGATCCAAAAACAAGCTACGGCCCTCGCTCTTCGAATGGAAAAAATGAGCAAGAGCTTTGGCGCGACCCGTGCTGTGGAGGAAGTCGATTTTGAGCTGAAAAGGGGGGATGTCCATGCCCTGCTCGGAGAAAACGGGGCAGGGAAGAGCACCCTGGTTAAGATCTTGAGCGGAGCCATAAAGCCGGATAGAGGAGCCATGTTCCTGGAGGGATTGCCCTATTCTCCTTCCAGCCCTCTTGACGGCCGCAGGAGAGGAATTTCCATGA
>CAZJXZ010000437.1:0-2078 GCA_964549955.1 uncultured Eubacteriales bacterium | reverse complement strand
ATGTTGAGCAGAAGGCTCTCTTTCCTTGCTTCTTTCTGTATTCTTGTCGGCATCTCAATCCCTCAACGGAATTCGCGGCTGTCGCTTGCGCAGAGGATAATCCTTGCGAAGAGGATAGCCTTCGAACCCGTCGTACATAAAGATCCGCCTCAAATCAGGATGGCCCTTAAAATCAACGCCAAACAGGTCAAAAACTTCGCGCTCCAGCCAGTTAGCATTCTTCCAGATGGAAGTAAGGGAATCGATCGAGAGTTCTTTTTCCGGGAGCCGGCATTTAATCCTCAAGCGCTGTTTGTTCGAAAGAGAGTAGAGGTGATAGACCATCTCAAAGCGCGGTTCCTGGCCGATGTGATCGACGCAGGTCAGGTCGAGGAGCATGGTGCAGGCAAAGGGCTTTGCCTTCAGAAAGTTGACGACATCAAGCAGGGCTTCTTTATCGATGACAGCGGTTTCATCCCCGAATTGAACAGAAGTCTCCTTGACCTTATCCTGGAACCGCTGCTTGAGGTCCTCTAATATCTTCTTCTTTTCCATCTCCACTCTTGCTCTTGTTTTTGAATTTTTTCCTGCAGCTTGATCAGGCCGTTTAAGACTGTCTCCGGCCGCGGCGGACAGCCTGGAATGTAGATATCCACCGGGATAATCTGGTCAATTCCCTGGACAACGGCGTAATTGTCGTAGATGCCGCCGCTCACGGCACAGGTGCCAAAGGCGACAACCCACTTGGGCTCAGTCATCTGCTCATAGACTGTCCGCAGAACTGGCGCCAGCTTCTGGGTGACTGTTCCGACGACCAGAAGCATATCTGACTGGCGAGGAGAGAATCTTGTCCAGCCAGCTCCGAAGCGGTCGATATCGAAGTGGGCGCAGGCTGCTGACATATATTCCATTCCGCAGCAGGCCGTTACATAAGGATAATGGAATAAGGAATATTTCCGAGCCCAGCCAAGGATATGATTGAATTTGGTGGTGATGAAGCTTCCTTCCATGGCGAACCTTTTACTGGCCTGGCCTTTCTTAAACAAACGATTTATTCATGAATCAGCGCTTAATCTCTTCCAATTTTCTTCTCTCAATCCCATTTGAAAGCGCCTTTTTTCCAAGCATAGATGAAACCGATTACAATAACAAAAAAATAAGCCAGCATGACGATTGAAGCCGTCTGCCGCATCTCCTTGAAGATAAGAGCCCAAGGGAAAAAAAAGGCGACCTCTATGTCAAAGAGAAGAAAAATAAAGGCAACGAGGTAAAACTTTATGGGAACAGGATTGATTCCTTCCTGAAGGTAAGGGCTTCCGCATTCAAAAGGACTTTCCTTTATCGGTGTTGTTCTTTTCGGGCCCAGGAGCTTGTTCATGAAGAGCAAGACAACTCCCAAGAAGCCAAAAATCAAAAAAACGAAGAAAAGCTCAATCATATGTCTCTTTTTTTAAAGGCATAAATTTTATAAAAATCAATCTAAATTTGCAATCAATAAAATTTTTAGCCGACAGGTTAAAAAAATTATATATTCAAGATGTGAATGGCTTTTCCTTCGGCTTTGAGGGCGGCTTCCATCACGCCCTCTGATAAACTGGGATGGATGTGAATGGAGGAGGAGACATCCTGAATTCTCAATCCTTTGCTCATGGCCAGAGTGACCTCGGAGATGAACTCGCTGGAGCTGGGCGCAATAATATGGGCGCCGATGACTTTATCCTTTTCATCAGCAATAATCTTGACCATCCCTTCCTGAGCCCTCATGGTCATGGCCCGGCCGCTAGCCTGGAGAGAGAACAGGCCGACCTTTATGCCTGCTGTTTTTTCCCGGGCTTCTTCCTCTGTCAAGCCGATAGAGGAGAATTCGGGCTCAGTGTAAACAGCCCAGGGCAAGGCTTTATAATCCATTTCCCTTTTTGCTCTAAAGGCATTCTCTGCAGCCAGTATTCCTTGATGAGAGGCTTTATGGGCAAGGAGCTTTCCTCCGATCATATCTCCGACAGCATAGACTCCAGGGATGCCTGTCTCGAGGAAAGAGTTCACGCTGAAAAATCCTTGAGCATCGAGCAAAGCCTGGAAATCTTTTTCCGCTAATACCT
>CAZJXZ010000436.1:0-2089 GCA_964549955.1 uncultured Eubacteriales bacterium | reverse complement strand
CGCTAATGCCATGGCAATCATCACCCTCTGTCTCATCCCTCCGCTTAATTGATGGGGATATTGGCCCAATATTTTTCTGGCAGAAGGAATCTTTACCAGTTCGAGCATTTCCGCGGATCTGCGATTAGCCGATGTCTGGTCCAATCCCTCATGTCTTATAAAGATCTCGGAAATTTGTGTGCCGACGGTTAAAATGGGGTTTAGAGAAGTCATAGGCTCCTGGAAAATCATGGCAATTTGGTTTCCTCTGATTTCACTTAATTCTTTATCT
Source organism: uncultured Eubacteriales bacterium (assembly GCA_964549955.1). Taxonomy (GTDB): domain Bacteria; phylum Acidobacteriota; class Aminicenantia; order Aminicenantales; family Aminicenantaceae; genus CAZGMN01. The sequence goes on along the minus strand of CAZJXZ010000436.1, from coordinate 1,818 downwards.
TCAGATTTCAACAAATCTTTCCCTTTAAAAAGCACCTCTCCTTGCAGGGTTCTTTTTGTAAAAAATGGGACAAGTCCCATAATAGATAAAGCAACCATTGTCTTGCCGCACCCTGATTCTCCTGCTATTCCCAGAGACTCAAAGTATCCAAGCGAAAAACCCACCCCATCCACTGCTTTCACAATCCCATCAACGGTCGGGAGATAAGTTTTTAAATCTTTTACCTCTAATAAAGGTGTTTCTAAATCATGTGTGCTGATCATTTCCATCCGTCAAACAGGGACGTCTAAGATGTCAATCCTCTTATTGTCTATCTCGATAAATGGGCAATATAGTGTTCAATCCATTCCCCCAAGAAATTGAATCCAAGAACCGCGATAAAAATGATAACCCCCGGAGCTAAAGCTAGCCAAGGTGCAGCTCCCATGTAAGAATACCCACTTTGTAACATCATTCCCCAGGAAGGATAAGGAGGAGGTACACCTAATCCCAAAAAGCTCATACTAGCCTCCGTAAGAATGGCAAAGGCAACACTCAAAGAGGCTTGAACGATCACTAGATTCATGACGTTGGGAAGAACATGAACGACCATGATACGGGTTTTACTGGCTGAAAACGCCTTGGCCGAACGAATGAAATCACGTGTCATGATCGAAAGCGTTTCTCCTCGGATGAGGCGGCTAAACATAGGCATGCCGGTAATGCTCAAAGCGAGGATAACGTTCCATAAACTCTGACCTAAGAAAGCCGTTATGGTCAATGCCAAAACGAGTCGAGGAAACGCCAGCATGGTATCTGTAATTCTCATAATGATGTTGTCGATCCAAGACCCATAAAAACCAGCAATTAAACCCAAGGCCACCCCTGAAACCATTGCAAAAAGCATAGAGAAAAAGCCAACCGTCAAAGAGACCCTGGAACCAAAGATGATCCGGCTAAAGATATCCCTTCCCAGGTAATCTGTCCCTAACCAGTGTTTGAGACTGGGAGGTTTTAGGACAGCACTCATGTCTTGTACGATTGGATCAAAGGGTGCTATATATTCTGCAAAGATTGTACAGATTACCAGAGATAAGGTAATCGCGCCACCAATATAAAAACTTTTATATTGCCGGCCGATGCGAAATATTCTTAGACTCATTTTTTCTTTCTGAGAACGTCCCTCAAGGGGCTGCCATGTTCAATCAATATATGTGTTATTCATATCGAATCTTGGGATCGATATATACATACAGGATATCCACCACTAAGTTACACAATATGACGGCAGTTGTAATGAACAAGACAATCCCTTCAATGAGCGGCAGGTCCCTGCCCAAGATAGCATCCACCAAAAGCCTCCCAATACCAGGAAGACCAAAAACTGTCTCTGTTACCACAGCACCTCCAAACAAACCAGAAACGTTCACACCTATTACTGTGACCAGCGGGATCAATGTATTCTTGAAGGCGTGAACCCAGAGTACTCGTTTTTCCAATATCCCTTTTGCCCTTGCGACGAGAATATATTCACTTCTCAAGGTCTCGATGAATGTGGAACGTGTGAACCTCATATACACGGCAATATACCAAATACTCAGTGTTATTACGGGAAGGACCATCAGTTTGAGATTTTTCAAAGGAGAACTAAAAAAAGAGACATAACCTGAAGCAGGCAGTAGATTAAGTTTCAAGGAGAAAAGAAGTATCAGTAAGATCCCAATCCAGAAATTGGGCATGGAAATGCAAGCTGCACTCCAACCCATCAAAGTGATATCCGCTTTCGAATTAAACTTTATGGCGGCAATAATACCCAGGGGGATCGCAATGACGAGAGAA
>CAZJXZ010000435.1:0-2093 GCA_964549955.1 uncultured Eubacteriales bacterium | reverse complement strand
AGCTTGAAAGAGACAGAGGATATGATTCGCGGCTACTTCAATCAATTCAAGGGCATTGTCGTCAACGTCTTGAGCACCAGGATTGAGGAGATAAAAACGCCCGAGGCAACCATTCAGACCGAGGTTGCCCTCTCTTCAGGCGCGGCCAAAGTCTTTCGCAAGTTTATAAGGCTTTCCACGGACAACTACCGCTTGAAATTGAAACTCAGAAAAGCGGCCGGAGTCTGGAAGATAAGCTATGCCGAGTGGCGGCCTGTTAGTTTCGATGAGCTCTTCCCGGAATCAATATCTATTTTCAGGAAAATCTTTAAAATGTGAATGTTAATAATTTTAAACTTTTTTTTCTTAAAATCGTAGAATATTAAGATGCGATTAATTTCTCATGATGGATTTGTTAAAGGAGGAAAAAATGAAAAGAATTCTCTCACTCTCCATTTTGTGCATCTTTCTGCTAACTCTGGCAGCCTATCCTGGTTTTAGTCAGACAGCCCAGGAAATTTTGAAGAAGATGGTCGAAGTTCAAGGAGGAAAAAAGGTCTTTGAGAGCATCAAGGACATGACTTTCTCCGGCAATCTGGAGGTAATCCAGCAGGGAATGAGCGGAACGTTAACAGTCTATAAGAAAGAGCCAGACAAAAGGCGGACAGACGTTGAAATCCAGGGCTTCGTCATCACTCAAGCTTATGATGGACAGACAGCCTGGGGAACAAACATGCAGACCTTTGCCACGGAAGTCTTATCCGGAGAGGAGGCGGCCTCCTCGAAGAGAGAGGCTTTACCTATTGTTTCATTCCTTTATCCGGAAAAATATGGAATATCTTTTGTTTATAAGGGCAAGGAAAAGATTGAAAACAAGGACTATTTTGTTCTTGAGGAGTCTTTTCCTGATGGTTTCAAGGCAACAGTCTATGTCGACTCTGAAACCTATCTTACTTATAAAACCAAAGCCAGGACCACGGCCCCGATGCTCGGCGAAGTTGAAGTCGAGGAATTTAACTCTGATTACAAAAAAGTCGATGGAATGACAATTGCCCACAGCATAGTCACCTATACCAATGGGCAAGAATACACAAAAATTACTATTTCAAAAGTGAGCTTCAACACCGGCCTGGACGATTCCTTATTCAAGATGAAATAGGCAAAGTCTTAAGACTCCAGACAAAGGCGCTCTTCTCTCGGCGGAAGAGAGATGAGCCCTTCAAAAAGCCGCGAGGCCCGACTAAATTCAAGCTGAGCAATCCAGCGAATATCAAGGAGCATGGCGGATGCCGGTCTACAGCCATTCAGGAATAATCTCCTTCGAGACCTGCCCCCTGAGGTATAAATTTGCTTATGTCGATAAAATAAAACCGGATGCAGAGGAAACAGCAGAGTCTTTTTTTGGGGTCAGGCTGCATGAGGCCCTGGAGAAGCTTTACAGAAACATCTGGTATGGAAAGCTGATGAGGAAAAGAGAACTGCTGGCTTTTTTCCGCAGCCAGTGGGAGAAGAATTGGACAACCGCGATAATCCTTTTCGACGAAAACCTTGATTCGGGAGATTACCGCAAGAAAGGGGAGACCTGCCTTAAGAATTATTATCGAAGATACAGACCGTTTCAAGAAGGCAAGATTGTTGACCTTGAGGCAACCGATTGTTTGCCTCTGGATGAAAAGGGAGAGTATAAATTTTTTATCCGGGTCGAAAGGCTGATGGATATGGGAAACGGCCTTTACGAGATACATGACTACAAGACGCATACCACGCTTCCAACCCAGGAGCATCTGGATAAAGACTCCCAGCTTGCTCTGTATTCCTTGTGGGTCAGGAGGGAATTTAAAGAATGCAAGGAAGTTAAACTTGTCTGGCATTTTCTCACCTTCGATAAAGAGATGGTCTCTTACAGGTCTGAAGAGCAGCTTGAAATCTTAAGGCAGGAGACTATGCGCAAGATCAAGGCCATTGAAGAAGCCAGGAAATTTCCGGCAAGAGTTTCAAGCCTTTGCTTTTGGTGTTTGTATAAGAGAAGTTGCCCTGAAGGAGCATGCTTTCAGGCTTCAACCACAGCCTTGAGCAAAGAAGAAAAAGGCGAAGGCGGAAATTAAATCGGCTAA
>CAZJXZ010000434.1:0-2099 GCA_964549955.1 uncultured Eubacteriales bacterium | reverse complement strand
AACAATTTGCTGAATGGGACCCCTTCAACACCTTCATCCTGACTGAAGAGGGAGGGGCAGTCAACTTTCATGACGTTGCCCTTGGGGTGACGGTGGAGGAAGTGACAGATGAGTTTACCGGCTTGGTGACGAAAGTCATCATCGAGCCCAAGGATGAGAAGATGCAGCCCAGGATTGAAATCGTCGATGAGAAGAAAAAAGAAAAGAGCGGTAGGTCCGCAGTGCTCAGAAAATATTATCTCCCTTCAGGAGCGCATCTGGAAGTCAAAGACAAGGATAGAGTTTATGCTGGAGATATTCTGGCCAAGATACCTCGAGAGGTTGCTCGGACCAAGGATATCACTGGAGGTTTGCCTCGGGCAGAAGAGCTTTTCGAGGCTCGTCGTCCCAAACAGCCTGCCGTCATTTCAGAGATCGATGGTGTGGTGGAGTTTGGCGGTCTGGTTAGGGGATACAGAAAACTTACTGTTCGCAATGAGCGAGGCGGAGAGAAAGAATACTTTATTCCCAAGGGAGCTCATCTGAGCGTGGGCGACTCAGAAAGGGTAAGAGCAGGGACTCCTTTGATGGATGGGCCGGTGAATCCTCATGATATTCTGAAAGTTTTGGGAGAGAAGGAGCTGGCAGAGTATCTCTTGCGGGAAATCCAGGAAGTCTACAGGCTGCAGGGGGTCTCCATCAATGACAAGCACATCGAGGTCATCATCCGCCAGATGCTGCGCTGGGTTAAGGTTGAGGAAGTTGGAGACACGGAATTTTTGGTTGACGAGCAGGTCGATAAGTTTGTCTTTCAGGAGGAGAACGAAAAGGTCATGAAGAAGAAGGGAAAGCCGGCTAAAGCCAGGCCTCTCCTTATGGGAATCACCAAAAGCGCTCTAAGCACGGATAGCTTCATCTCTGCTGCCTCCTTCCAGGAGACGACAAGGGTTCTGACCGAGGCCAGCCTTTATGGGAAGGTGGACCACCTGAGGCGGTTGAAAGAGAACATCATCATGGGCCGGCTTATACCTGCGGGAACTGGCTACAGATTCTATCGAAATGTGGAGCTCAAGGAAGAAAAAGGTGAGGGTGTTGAGAAGGAAATAGACATTACAGTTCAAAGCTAGATATTGCTCTAACTTCCGTAAATTCCTTGACATAGATAGCTGTTTTTGCTATCATCCTCCCATTCGATTTCGAGTTTTTTCGCTCGGAATGAATAAAATTTTTTTTATTTAAAGGAGTAATTTATTGCCGACCATCAACCAACTGGTGAGGAAAGGACGAACTCAGAAAAAGTACAAGAGCAAAGCTCCGGCATTGACGGGTAGTCCGCAGAAGAGAGGCGTCTGTACCCGTGTTTTTACCACGACACCGAAAAAGCCTAATTCAGCCCTTAGAAAAGTGGCACGAGTTAGATTAACCAATAACATAGAGGTCACGGCATATATTCCGGGAATAGGACATAATCTCCAGGAGCACTCGATCGTCATCATCAGAGGAGGCCGCGTCAAAGATTTGCCGGGAGTTCGCTATCATATCATCCGTGGGACTTTGGACTGCGAGGGAGTGGCCGATCGGAAGAAAGGCAGGTCAAGATACGGAGCCAAGAGACCTAAAGAGAAAAGGGTTGCCGGATAAAGGAGTGAGCGATGCCCCGTAGAGGTAAGGTCATCAAGAGAAAGGTCGCCCCGGACCAAGTTTATAACAGCACTCTCATTTCCAAGTTCATTAGTTGCGTTTTGAGAATGGGCAAGAAGAGTGTGGCTGAAAGAATAATTTATGTCTCCATGGAGCGAGTCAAGCAAAAGACGAAAGAGGACCCCTTGAAGATATTTGAGAAAGCGGTAGAGAACGTCAGACCCATGCTGGAGACAAAATCAAGGAGAGTTGGAGGAGCCACTTATCAAGTGCCGGTTGAGGTTCCTGCGGATCGGTCGACTTCCCTGGCCATAAGATGGTTGATCGGCTACGCGAAAGGAAGGGCAGGAAAGAGCATGGAAGAGAAGCTCTCGGCCGAAATCCTTGATGCTGTGAACAACCGAGGAGGAGCCGTTAAGAAGAGAGAAGATACTCATAAAATGGCTGAATCCAATAGAGCTTTTGCTCATTATAGATGG
>CAZJXZ010000433.1:0-2099 GCA_964549955.1 uncultured Eubacteriales bacterium | reverse complement strand
CTCTCCAATTTCCGCTGAGGTCTTTGAAAAATTCAATTTTCTTCCAGCAGGGATTGGAGGCAAGGAGCGACTTGACTCCATCTTTCTGGCCATAGCCGATTTCAAAAAGAAGATAGCCGCCTGGCTTTAAATAATAAGAGGCTTCTTGAGCGAGCTTTCTTATGACTTCCAATCCAGTCTTCCCGGAAACCAAGGCTCTCATAGGTTCATATTCTTTTACTTCCTGCGGAAGTCGCGTCCATTCTTTTCGAGAAACATAGGGCGGATTTGCAACAATTAGGTCACATTTTCCTCTGAGGCGGAGTTTTTTCAAGGGCGAGAATAGGCTTCCCTGAACAAAATTTATATTCGAAATATTCTGTCTGGAGGCGTTTAAAGAGGCAAGCTTCAAGGCTCGTTGAGAAATATCCGTGGCCACAATTTTTGCCTTGGGCAGCTCCTTGGCTAGAGAAATGGCTATGTTCCCGCATCCTGTCCCGATATCGACGATGGTCACCTCCTCTCGCGGCGCCAGCTCTAAAGCCTTCTCCACGAGCAATTCTGTCTCTGGACGTGGAATCATAACTGCTGGAGAAACCTTGAAGGAGATTGACCAGAATTCTTTATTGCCCGTTAGGTAAGGAATTGGAAATCCTGAAAGCCTTTTCGAAATAAGTCTGAAAAAACGCCTCTCCTCTGCGCTTGAAAGCTCGAGGTCTGGAGAAGAATAGAACTGCTCTTCTGATATCGAAGCGCACTTAAAAAGCAACAACTTGGCTTCTATGTGAGGATGGGGCTTGTCTTTGAGAAAGGCTCTTCCTTTTATAAAAAGTTCCTGGATGGTACTCAAGGTCCGAAAGAGGTGTTTATTCTTTTTTCTATGCTTTTGGTCTGAAAACGAAAAGCCAAAGCCTCGATGATTTCATCGATATTTCCGTTGAGGATGTCCTCCAATCTGTGGAGGGATAGATTTAGGCGGTGGTCGGTGACCCTGGATTGATGAAAATTGTATGTTCTTATCTTTTCACTTCTCTCCCCTGTGCCGACTTGAGCTTTTCGATCTTGAGCTATTTTTTTCTGCTGTTCGCGCTGGATGCTATCCATCAGCCGCGTGCGCAAGATCCGAAGAGCCTTTTCTTTGTTGCGGTGCTGCGACTTCTCATCTTGACAAGAGACAACCAATCCCGAAGGCTTGTGAGTGATTCGAATGGCCGTATAGTTGCGATTGACATTCTGTCCGCCCGGTCCAGAAGCACCAAAAGCCTCAATTTTTAAATCTTTGGGGTCAAGCTGAACATCGACCTCATCCGCTTCCGGGAGAACAGCCACGGTCACTGTTGAAGTATGAATTCGGCCGCTGGCTTCGGTCTGAGGAACTCGCTGCACGCGGTGAACTCCGCTCTCGTATTTCAGCTGAGAATAGACTCTCTCTCCGCGGATGTTGATGATGGCCTCTTTAAAGCCTCCGATAGGAGAGAGACTCGTGTCCATGACTTCAGACTTCCAGCCTTTCTTCTCTGCAAAGCGCATATACATGCGGAAGAGGTCTTGAGCGAAAAGCGATGCCTCGGCTCCCCCAGTTCCTGCTCTTATTTCCAGAATGACATTTTTTTCATCATTGGGGTCTTTCGGCAGGAGCAGAAATTTTAGCTCCCTTTCAACCTTCTGCTCTTTTTGCAGCAAATCTCTGAACTCTTCTTCGGCAAGCCTTCTTAACTCTGATTCCGACTGAGCGTCGGCAAGAATTTCCTCCAATTCTTTGATGTCCTTTTTGATCTTTTGATAAGCTTCGTATTTCTTGACCAGAGGCTCGAGTTCGGCCCGCTCTTTGGCGATTTTCTTTATTTTTTGGGAATCGGAAATAAAGGCTGGATCAGACAGAGATTCAGTGAGTTGGTAGTATTTTTCTTTGATATTTTCCAGTTCTTGAAACATTTCGCCTATTTTTTATTTTCAAGGTCGCCATATTTCTTTCTGAACTTTTCAACTCGTCCGGCACTGTCAACAAACTTCTGCTTGCCGGTGAAAAAAGGATGGCAACGGGAACAAATCTCGACCCGGATTTCTTTTTTTGTGGAACGGGTGACGAAGGTATTCCCGCAGGCGCAGGTTACAGTGCA
>CAZJXZ010000432.1:0-2102 GCA_964549955.1 uncultured Eubacteriales bacterium | reverse complement strand
TGCCTTATCATGCGCCAAGCAAAAATTATAAGGAGCAAGCTCGGCAATATGACAGCAATTAAAAACAGAAAAAACTGCTTGCGATGGCTGCGCGAATTTATCGCCATGGGAATGGCCTTTATGCGGAGATTATTTTAGTAAGAAGGATATTGAAAGTTGTCATGAAAATGTCATGAGGTCAAGCGCTTTTCTACTTATTACCCTTTTTTCTTCTCCATTAGCTTATAACACAGGAAATAGCAGTGGTCAAACAACCTAGGTTTCTATGAATGTTCTACTGGTTAAGTAAGATTTTTAATACGAGGGCAGTTGCTTTAAGACGGGATGTTGGCTCTCTATGAAATGCTTGATTAATCAATCGATAAAAGTTGCTTGATGTATTCTATGAAATTCTCAGAATCTTCAATATTCTGATTTAGAAAGATAAAGCCAGGATGGAATGCAGATACAAACAGCGAATAATACGATAGCGCCCCTTTTATATTTATTTCTTCTTGAGATTCTCTTTAGGCAGGAAATTCTCCATGACCCAAACTTCAGCTCTATACTGGCCAGCAACAAAGGCAATACGCTTTCCATCAGGGTGAACGCGTAAGTTCTCTATGCCGTCCATCGCTAATCCAAGTTTTTGCGGCTCTCCGCCTTCAGCAGGAATTATCCATAGCTCGCATGTCTGTTCTTGGAGGTTAGCCGGGGAGACCGCTTTAGAAAAAATTATTTCCTTTCCATCAATAGTCCAGGCAATAGAACGCAATCCTTCTTGAGGCTGAACTTTGAGCAGGTCTCGAGCCTCTCCTCCGTCAGCAGGCATGACTCTCAAACAATTTGATTCTTCGAAAGCCAATTGTTTTCCATCTGGAGAGAGCGCAAATATTCGAATTACAGTTGGAAGATTCTGGCAATATATTTCCTTTTGCTGTTTAGTGGCAAGGTTGTAACGTAATATATGAGAAATCTTTTTTGGCCAATCGGTATGAGTAAAGAAAATTTCTTTTCCATCCGGCGCCCATTCTATGCCCATTATTGCAGTCTCTGGCTCTCTCTGCCAGAGAAGTGTTGTCTCGCCAGTCTGCAGATTGACTGTGTATAAACCTGAACGATCATTTATGTCCCTTCCACTGAAGAGAATAGAGCGTCCATCAGGAGACCAGCAGAGACGACCAAAGAATTTGAGCTGAAGCGAGAGTTCACGCGCTTTGCCAGTTTCGAGAGAAAGAATACATAAAACTCTTGAACCAATGCGATCAGGCCCTGGAAGTCTAAAAGAAACAAAAGCCAAATATTTCCCATCAGGAGACCAGTCAGGAGAAATGTTTGAACCCATGAAACGCTGGCTTGCCTTAGTCGGTGGAGCAGTTGATTTGCCTTTTTCCAGGTCGAGCGTGGCGATATAAACGTCTACCATTGAAGCATCGACACCATAAAAAAACGAACTTTCATTGGTAAAGCCCATTGGCCAGAGTTTCTCTGTATTCTTCTTAATTAATTCTGGCTCTCCCATGAGCTTGCCCTCGGCAACCCGAACAGCCCAAAGATCAAAGCTTCCGCTGCGGTCACTGATGAAAAGTACGTTCTTGCCACCAGGTGCCCAACCAACTAAAAAGTCATCAGCCGGGTGTTTGGTTAATGGAGTCTCATAGCTTCCATCGACCGAGAGCAAGGAGATGTCAAATTGCGCTGCTTCCTCTTGTGCAGGTAAGTCATAAACAATATAACGGCCGTCTGGAGAGAAGTTCATTTTTGACGGATATAATTTTCCTAGTGATTTAATAACACGCACAGACCCATCCGCAATTGAGATCAATCCGATATGGTTGGTTTGGTCTTTTCGGCTGAGGTAGGTCAAGATATATTTCCCGTCCGGAGACCAATCACCAGGGTGAATGTACGTTATATCTTCATCTTGAAAGAGAACACGCTGCTTCGAACCATCAAGTCCAATGATGCGCAGGTCGGTGATGTTTTGCGTGAACCAGTTATAGGCCACCTGTGTGCTGTCAGGAGACCATGTGGAAAAAAGGGCAAAATCTGAGGACTTTGTCCAAGATCCTTTGTTTGTGAGACGCCGCTTCTTCCCTGTTTCAATTTCTAAAACAGCAAGG
>CAZJXZ010000431.1:0-2113 GCA_964549955.1 uncultured Eubacteriales bacterium | reverse complement strand
CGCCCAAAGCCTTGGCCGGAAACTCAGAAAAAGCTTCAGGATATCCACAACTGAAGAAGTGATGGCTGCAGCTCGAATACTTTACCTCGCCATCGGAATTGACTTTTGGGGCAACGACCAGGGCGAGATTGCAATTCAGAGATGCCTTTTCAGCCGCTATTATTCTCCCGATGTTTGCGCGCTCATCTCTTCTCTGGATGAAGGGATCCTGGCCGGCCTTGCCAGCGGCGGCGAACTCAGCTTTGAGCAGAGGCTCACCGAGGGCAAAAATAGCTGCCGGGCAAAATTTGTTTTCAAGGAGAGCATTAAATGAAAAGAGCCATTGTGGTCGGAAGCGGAGCAGGGGGTGCGACAGTCGCCAAAGAGCTTCAAGGAGCGTTCGAGATTACAATCCTCGAAGCAGGAAAAGAGTTCCGCCCATTTTCGATGAACCTCAAAACAGCTGAAAAATTTAAAAAAACCGGCCTTCTTTTCGATGAAAGAGAAATCGAGCTTCTCTTCCCCGCCATGAAAATCAAAAAGACCGAAGACAGAATGGTCCTGGTGAGAGGGATTGGAACCGGAGGAACGACAACCTTGGCCACAGGTAACGCGCTGCGCATGGATCATGATTTAAAAAAGCTGGGCATAAACCTGGATCCAGAATTCGAAGAGCTCTCCAATGAAATCCCGATCACCACAGACCACCAGAATAAATGGCGGAAGACGACACGCCGCCTTTACGAAATTTTCCAGGAAATGAATTTAAATCCGATGCCCATGCCTAAGATGGGAGACTATGAGCGCTGTGCAAGCTGCGGGAGGTGTGTCCTCGGCTGCCCAAACGGCGTCAAATGGGACAGCCGCCAGTTCCTCAGAATGGCGCTCGAAAAAGGCGCTCAATTGGCAACGAGCCGCAAGGTGGATAAAGTCGTTATCCAAGATGGAAAAGCAACAGGGGTCATAGCCAAAAAAGAATGGCGGAGCGAATTTCTGCCCGCTGACCTTATCATCCTCGCCGCCGGCGGTCTCGGCACTCCAGTCATTCTCGAGAACTCAGGAATCACCTGTGAGAAAAGGCTCTTTGTCGACCCGGTTTTGTGCGTAGCCGCTGAATGGAAAGGAGCCTTTCAGAACAAAGAGATTCCCATGCCTTTTGCCGCCCGAAGAGACCACTATATCCTTTCCCCGTACTTTGACCATTTGAGCTTCTTCTTCAACAGGAGGTGGAAGATTCCTGCAGAAAACATCTTAAGTCTAATGGTCAAACTGGCAGACTCGAATTCGGGAAGCGTTTCCAAGAGAAAGACGGATAAGACCTTGACTGAGGAGGATAAGGAAAGACTAAAAGAAGCAGTTGAGGTTTGCACCCAGATTCTTCGAAAAATGGGAGCAAGAGAGGAAAATATTTTTCTGGGAACAATCAATGCCGGCCACCCTGGTGGCATGCTGCCGCTCACAGCCGCCGAAGCCGAGACATTTCACCCCGGCCGCCTCCCTGAAAACCTCTATATTGCCGATGCCACTCTTTTTCCTAAATCGCTTGGAAATCCGCCTATTCTGACCATCATGGCCATGGCTAAGCGAGTCAGCAAAATCTGCCTTCGGAATCTCTTTTGATTTAAAATTTTTCCTAACTCATAAATTTCTTGAAGTTAACGCCAATCACATGTTTGCCCTCTCATCCTGGACAAAAAACAGCACGGTTGATATGGGCTAACACTTGTATAGGTACGATATCTACGCAAAATCGCATTTCATAAATCTTGAAGACGGAACAGATTGAGAGGCCAATCATCCCCCGGACAGCTTGGAAGGATTGCTCAGACAAACGCGTATTCTCCACTGATTTCACACTGATTTCACACTGATTTCACAGCCTTGACATCAATCCTGGGCCAGTGATACAGTGCCTCTATAATTAGCAGTAAGAGTAGAGCTCAAAGGCGAGGGATCTCGGCAATCATGAAAAGGAATTTCCCATCAATATGACTGAAGTATCAATTTTATCAACATGTTCAAAGAAACCCAGCAGGATTGTGACCAACTACGAATTGGAAAAAAAATTAAACTTGAGATCAGGGATAATTGAGAGACTCACTGGTATTCAAAAAAGACATTACTTAGGAGAAGG
>CAZJXZ010000430.1:0-2129 GCA_964549955.1 uncultured Eubacteriales bacterium | reverse complement strand
TCATTCCTTGTAAAGGGCATCAATAATATTTCTATACTTCTCCTCGACAATATTCCTCTTAACTTTCAGAGTTGGAGTTATTTCTCCTTTCTCTATTTCGAACGCTGACCCAGGTGACAAATAGACAACGATGATTATCTTTACGTTTTCCTGATTTATGAAGTCAACCCGCTCCGATGCCCTCAATGCGGCAGCACGATGCGCCTCATCGCCTTCATCACCGACTACAAGGCGGTCGATCGCATCATCGATCATCTCAAATTGACCTTTACGGCAGCGAAACCGCCACCGGCCCGGATGACTTCGCAGGAACTTTTGATCGGGGCTGAGGCCGGAGCAGAATATTTTTCATGATTCTTTCTTCCCCCGAAGGAGAAGTCTGGCCGGATTCTGGCTTCTTTATGTTGTTCTCGGGCTTCCGACCCCTTCATCCCGCACTCCATGGGATCTTGGCAGTCCCTTTGGCTACGAATTATTATCTTTCATGATGGGATGAAGGGAAAATGATGGCAAAATGTCTCGCCGCACTTCCACCATTGAAAACCAAACTCCTATCCCTTAATAATTATCTTGAAGAATATAAAGTAAATAAGCCGAGTTTTGAGTGACAACAAGGACAAAATCTCCGAATTTGCGGTCCTCCTTCCTGACTTGATCCAGAGAAATAGCCTTTTTTAATATTCTTTTAAGGCTCCAGAAGTGTTTAGTTTCAGACATTAAAGACTCAAGCCAAATTTAACTTGGCAATAGTTTTTTTTAGGCCGCTTCTGTGTGATTAATTTAGATCATTTCGGGTGAATGCCGGCTGTTTCGTCAGCAAAACAGTTATTTTGGAGGGAAATAAAAAGGAATTTCCTATTTTTTATATCATTTAGCCGTATAGACCCTTGAATGTCCCACCTTCCATTCCCCATCCTCAAAACTAAACCACTTATCATGCAGTTTTCCATCAGCGGTGAATTCATATATGTTTCTGAATTCCAATTTTTGATCTGGAAAAATGGCATACCCATAAGCTAAGATCTTGCCATCCTCCTCTTTCACATTTCCAACTGTAATATTACCGTTGCTGGTCAACCAAAGAAATGCTATTTCCTTCTTATCGGGATCGTAGTAATAATATCCATCTGTTCGACTATTTAATTCTTTGCATTCTCCATAAAATTTAAGAATTTTCCCATCATGCATGGGTTCGAATCGGCGTAAAAAGTGCAGTGTCATTTGCCCTGAAGGATCTGTCGACTCACCAACCCATGTTTTGCCTACAAAAGGTTTAAGGATGTCCAACTCTTTTCTGAGTGATACTTCATTCTGTCCAAGACAATAAGCGCTCATAAGAAGAGCAATAGAAATAATGAGATTTAGTTTTTTCATTTTGATTTCTCCTTTGAAATTATTTGGGCCCTCAACCCCTGAGGTTCGTGTTTAATAATTTTTTCTCCATATTTATGTATCTATACGTTTTTTAGGAATAGGAGTTTGGTTTTCAATGATGGCAGTGCGCCGAGACATTTTTCCCTCATTTTCTCTTCATTCCATCAAGAAAGATAATAATTCGTAGCCAAAGAGAATCTCAAAACCCCATGAAGGGTCGGATGAAGGGGTCGGAAGCCCGGAAGTGACATAAAGAAGCCAGAATCCACCAAAACTTCTCCCTCGGGGAAGAAAGAATCATGAAAAATATTCTGCTCCGGCCTCAGCCGCGACCAGAAGTTCCTGCGAACTTATCCTGACTGAGGGAGGTTTGGCTGCCCCCGCCACAGGTCGCTTATCAGGAGCTTCTGATGCCCGCCCAGGCCTCTGCCGAATATTTTTTATGATCTTATCTTTTCCCAAGAGAAGAGGTCCGCGTGATTTTCGGCGCTTTAAGCGCCTCGAATGGCTTCTGCACCGTCTCTCCCCACTTTCCAGTCCTCCTCGACATCTTCTGAGTCATGATTTACGCTTACACACGACAGTTGGATGGGATAATCGAGGCGAAATGATTCCATTTGCCAGGGCGGCAAAAAAAGAAATTCCTATCCTTAGAAACTAGACAGATGGTGATTAATTTTTTAAGCCTGGGATATTGAACTTAGGATGCGGTCACTTGACGAATCGTAAAACCCTCTCAAAAATACTGGCGGCGA
>CAZJXZ010000429.1:0-2137 GCA_964549955.1 uncultured Eubacteriales bacterium | reverse complement strand
GTGATGAGAAGCGGGCCATTCTTCAATCATCAGCACCTTGACCAGGGGACTTTCTGGCTTGCGGACAGGGGAAGCATTTTCATTGGAGAAAGGCACGGCAGCACTTATTACGATGACCCTATCTATCAGTCCAATTACACTCAGCCTGTCGCTCATTCCACAATTCTCATCGACCATAATCTGCAGAGCCAAAGGGTCGGAGACCCTCTTCGCTTTGCCCAAGGCTTTGACGACCATGCCTTTATCTATCATTTTCTTGACGGCTCAGAGGCGGCCTTCAGCTGCGGGGATATCGGAAGATTGTACTGGGGAAAAGTCAAGGAGATACGAAGGAATGTTCTCTATCTCAAGCCGCGGACAATCCTGATGCTCGACACAGTTTTTCCGGCAGAGAAAGATGCTGATGTCACCCTCCTCTTTCAGACAGATCATCTCCAGGATATCCAACCAAGCCAAGCCATGTCCAAAATCACCAAAGGCAAAAACATCCTTTTCATCAAACATCTTTATCCGGAAAAAATCGAAATCAAAGCTGAGGAAACTCCTCACTACATCAATACTCTTAAAAATGAGATGCCCTTGACAAAAGAAGGGATGCTCACAGTCACGGCCCGGACAAGCAACGAGCCTCTGGTTATAGCCAACCTGCTCGGAACAGAAGGAATTGAAAAGGCTACCATTGAAAAAGGCGAGGGATTTATTTCAGGGAATGCCAACGGAAAAGATTTTGCTTTTTCGGCAAAGCCAGGCCATTCCTATCAAACTGCTGGCTTGACAACAGATGCCTTAGCCGTGACCTGGGATAAAGATAATATTTTCGCTGCGCTCTGCACCAGTCTCGAAAAGGATGGAAAATTGCTTCTTCAATCCCAAAAGCCGCTTACAGCAGAGGTCGGCGAAAAAAGCTTGAAATACTATCTCGCTGAAGCGAGTATCGTTTCTATAGGTGTCTCGTCCAGACCTCCAAAAATAAATCTGAACGGAAAGACAGCAAAAAACTTCAAATATGATGAAGGCAAGAAGATAATAATTTTATCGCTCCCAGAAGGAGAAGGCTTTGTTTCTTTGGAGACAGAAAGCTCGAGCTTAGTTGTTCGAAAACATGCCGCTTCTTTGCCAGCGGCTGCTCGGAGGGAGAACACGTTCGTCACTTTCAAAGAGGATGTCCGCGGTTATGTGTCTTAGAGGAGGTTATGATCTTCTCTAAATATTCCGAAGGAGATTAAGATGAAGAGAAGGGAATTTTTAGGGGCAACGACTGCAGGAGGCGTCGCCTTGCTCACCGGCATGAAGAGAGACATCGCTCAAGAGAGCAGCCCTGAGCTTGAATCAGCCGGAAAAAAATCTGTCCTGGAAAATGGCAAGCTGGCTGGCCTGACCCTGGAAGAGCTAAAAAAGCAGTATGAATACGACCTCTTTGAAGACTTCCTGCCTTTCATGGACAAGTATGTCGTCGACCATGAATACGGCGGATTCATGTGCAATGCCGATAGGGATGGAACGCAGATCACAGGCGATAAAAACACCTGGTATGAAGGCCGAGGAATCTGGGCTTATTCTTTCCTTTACAACAACTTCGACCGCAACCCAAAATATCTTGAAATCGCACGAAAATCCGTTGACTTCATCCTCAAGCATAAGCCGGCAGGCGAAGACCTCTGGCCGGGAGGCTACAGCCGTGAAGGCGCGGTCAAAGCAGCTCCTGACTCGCGCGGCTACGGCGACCTTTTTATCGCCGGCGGACTCGCAGAATACGCCAAAGCTTCCGGCGAAAATAAATACTATGAGATGGCAAAAGAGATTATGATGAAAATCATAAGGCTTTACGACCGGCCCGATTATTACCCCAACGCGGCCAAGGACTATCTCGGACAGGAGGCTCCCCTCTTTCCAGGCGTAAGGGTCTCAGGGGTATGGATGGTTCTTATCAACATTTCAACCTCGATGCTTGAGCGCAAGCCCGACCCCGAGATTGAAGCCATAGTTGACCGCTCGTTGGAAGCAATCATGCATTTCCATTACAATCCTGAATTTGAATTGAACAATGAGCTTCTCAATCATGATATGTCCCGTCCTCGGAACGAGCTCTCCCAGTTTGTCTATACCGGACATGCCATTGAAACCCTGTGGATGGTGA
>CAZJXZ010000428.1:0-2140 GCA_964549955.1 uncultured Eubacteriales bacterium | reverse complement strand
AACATCTGGTCGAGGTATTGCGATTCAGGGAAAATCTTATTCGGTAATTGCTCTTTTATGGCTTTTATGACTTCAAGGCCAAAGCGAATGGACAAGAATTTCTCTTTATTGTTAACACTGACCTTGATTCCACGGCATTCTTTTTTCTCATGAAGAGGGTGAAGAGCTTTTCCGGGCATGGAAATCGGAGTGTAGTCCACGGCTTCAAGTCCGACTCCGAATTTTTCAGCGTCCAGTTTCTTTATGACTGACGCATTGTCAAGCCAAGGCGCTCCAAATTGAAGGAAAGGATAGGGTGTGCCTTCTCCCCTGTTCAGGCTTACGGCTCCAAAAAGCGCGGTTCCAGGATAGATGATGGCCGATTCTGGGGTTGGTATGTTGGGCGAAGAGGGAATCCAGGCCAGGCCGGTCTCCTGCCAGAAAAAATTTCTTTTCCAGTTTTTCATCTTGACAGCACGGATGTCGGCCTTTTCCGGAATCCAGCCTTCACCCTTCATCATCATCGCCAGCTCTGCCGCAGTCAACCCGTATCTTATCGTGACCAGAACTTCTCCGAGAAAAGAGATGAACTCAGGACGCAGCAGCGGCCCTTCGATGATCTCGCCTCCGAGCGGATTTGGCCTGTCGAGAATGTAGATGGGAATGTTCGCCTCAGCTGCCGCCTCAATCATATATTTGAGAGTGCTGATATAGGTGTAAAACCTTGTGCCGATATCCTGGATGTCGTAGATAAAAGCGCCAATACCTCGAGTCTGCTCTGAAGTCGGTTTTCTTGTCCCTCCATAAAGGCTGTAGATTTTGATTCCTTTGAACTCGTTGTCCTTGACCTCAGCGCCTGCTTCAACATCTCCAAAAAATCCGTGCTCAGGGGAGAATATGGCCTGAATTTTCTGTTCTTTATCCAAAAGAGCCTGGAGAAGAGTCTTTCCTTGTGGCAAAAGAGAGGTCTGATTGACGATGAGACCGAGAGATTTGCCCTGCACTTCAGACAGGAATTCCTCCAGAAAAATTTCGTTGCCCAGTCTAACGCTCGGTTCTTCACGGCTTAGCGCAGGAAGCCGAGCATCAAGGGCTGCAGCGGCATATGCGCCTTTATTCTTAAGCCGAGGCTCAATGTCTTGGCCGAGAAAGTCAGGCAGGGAGAAAGGTGACTGCGAAGACATGACATTGGAAAGATACCCGCTCAATCCTGTTTTTTTCAAGATTTCTAGAGCTTCTTCCTGAACAAGTCCTCTTTTCAATCGAAGCGACTCAAGAATGCGGATGATGGACAATGCGACTTCAGCAGTCTGTCCCGCCTCTCTCTGTTTATCCTTGAGAAAGCTTATGGCATCAAAGAGCACGGCATTTGCCTCTGTGTAGGAAATGGACTCCTGAATTCCATAAAGCTTTGCCCATTCAGCTCGGCCAAGGATATCATTGACATGAGACTGAACAAGGTATGTGGCCCGGCCGACGAGCTTGAGGTTGCTCGGCGAGACATTGGTCATGGTGTTCCCGATGACTTTTCCCAGACGAGCCATGACTGCAGTTGAATGGGCGTTGAGAAGGATTTTGAGGGCAATCTGCTGATTGAGGCCAAAAGGGTCGCTCTTGCTTTTTATGTTCACAACCACCAAGCGGCAATTTGGATTGCTCTCAAAATCAGGAATGCTTTGAATGAGCTTCGATACTTGCCCCGAGGATTTATCGCTGATAAGAACAATGGCCGCATTCGCTCCTTCTTTCAAGAAGAGGTCGAGGAATTTTCTAAAATCAGAGTTCTTTTTTCTAAGCTCCTCCTCAAAAGCTATCTTCTTGGATCTATATTCACTTTAGTGGCTGAAGCCGGCACGCGCACCAAAGGGCCTGGCTTGCGTATATTGCCAGCAGCCTCACCAACAAGATCTTTTTGGAAGTGCTTTGCGCATGGCAATTGTGGGACTGATCCTGAGACCGACCAGGTCATAGTCAGCGCATCAAGGTCAACGTCAATTTTCATATCCGCATAAGCGCCGTTCTTGTCAAAGCCGAAAAATTTCTGCCACGCTTCCAAGTCAAGCCGCAAGGTGGTCCCCGCATCAGGAAGCCAGTTCAAGCCTCGGCCTACTGGCTGGGTTTCATCCTTAACTTCTCCCCAATCTTTCGTATAAAGATTGCC